>JASHTQ010000471.1 GCA_030040475.1 Streptosporangiaceae bacterium | reverse complement strand
GAGGGGTTCGAATACCGTGAGCTGAGCGTGGCGCGCACGATCGGGGCCGGGTTCGAACGCCTGGACGCCGGCGCACGCCAGCTGTTCCTCGGGCTCGGGCTGACCGGGTTGACGGTATTCGGGCGATGGACGGCCGACGCCCTGCTTGCGGGCACGGACGCGGACGCCGACGTGGCCTTGTCGCAGCTCACCGCCAGCTTCATGATCGAGCCTGTGCCTACCCAGATGCGGTACCGGTTCCACGACCTGACCAGGGAGTATTCCCGCCGCCGCGCGCTGGCGGACTACCCAGGCGAGGCCGCGGCGGTAGCCGAGCGCGTCTACCGGGCGCTGCTCACCCTGGCACGGCTGGCGCACGCGGGCCTGTACGGCGGCGACTTCGAGATCGTGCACGCCGCGGTCCCCGACTGGCCGTTCACCGTGCCAGGCGTGCTGGCCGAGGTGGACGCGTCACCGCAGGACTGGCTGGAACGCGAGCGAGCCAACATCCGCGCGGCGGTGGAGCACTGCGCCGCGCTCGGCCTCACCGAGACCTGCTGGGACCTGGCCATATCCGCGCACGAGTTCTACGGCATCAGCGGGTACTTCGACGACTGGCAGGCAACGCACGCCGTGGCGCTGCGGGCCTGCAGGGACGCGGGCGACCGGCGCGGCGAGGGCATCGTGCTCGCCTGCCTCAACCAGCCGGCGCTGGTCTCCAGCCGACGGTCTGACGGGCGGTCTGACATCGCCGGCCTGGAGCGGGCGGTCGAGTTGCTGACCGAGTCCGGTGACAGCCACGGCCAGGCCATCGCGATGCGGACGCTCGCCAACGCGCTGCGGCGGCAGGGCCACCTGACCCGGCCGATGGCGCTGTTCAACGAGGCGCTGTTCTGCTACATCACCAGCGGCGACACCGTCGGGCAGTGGCAGACGCTGCGCTTCATCGGGCAGAACCACCTCGATCAGGGCGACTTCTCCGACGCGCGGCGGGTACTCGAGGAGTCGCAGAACGTGGCCGTCGAACTTGGCGGCGGGCGGCTGGTCGCGCAGACCAGGTACTGGATCGGGCAGACCTGCGTCGCCACCGGCGACATCGACGAGGCCCAGGCCGCGTTCGACGCGGTCCTCGACGTCTTCGGCGAGGGCGGCGGGATCGGGCGGGCGTACGCGCTGCACGGGCTTGGCCAGGTCGCCACCCGCCAGGGCACGCACGGCCTGGCGGAGCGGTACCTCACCGAGGCGGTCAAGCTTGCCCGGGAGGGAGCCGACGCGGTGCTCGAGGGCCGGACGTGGCTGTCGGTGGCCGCGCTGCGGCGGGCAGAGAAACAGGCGGATCGGCAGATCGCGACGCTGGAGACGGCCGCGTCGGTTTTCGCCGGGTGCGGCGCGGCGTACCTGGAGGTCAGGGCGCTGGCCTGGCTGGCAAAGACGCTTGCGGAGCGGGGGGACGACACGGCGGCCGGCGCGGCGTGGGACCGGATAGCGGAGCTGTACCTGGTGAACGGGGTGGTGGCACAGGATCGGCTGGTCAGCCGCACGTCGCGTTAGGGTGCGGTCGAGCCGCTGCGGGTCAGGGGCGGGTTGAGGGCCTGGGCATCGCCGCGCTCGTACAGCGCGGCCGGGCGGCCCGTTTCCGGTGTCCGCTTGCCGCCCGTGGGCCTGACGAATCCCTCGCTGTTGGTGACCTTCCTGCTGAAGTTCCTCGGGTCGAGGGTCATGTTCCAGACGACCTCGTACACGTGGCGCAGGTCGCCGATGGTGAACTCGCGGCCGCAGAAGCGGGCGGCCAGCGTCGTGTACTCCAGCTTGGCCCTGGCGCGTTCGACCGCGTCGTCCAGGATCTGGGCGTGGTCGAACGCGAGCGCGTCTCGCACCGCCTTGACCGGTGCCCAGCGGGCGCCGCTGGCATCCGAGCCCGCGGCGGGGATCGGCAGGTTCGGGGCGATCGCAAGGTAGGCCACGCTGACCACCCGGCCCCGCGGATCGCGGTTCGGGCGGCCGTAGGTGGCCAGCTGCTCGAGATGCAGGGTCTTGTCGTCCGAGTCCAGGCCGGTTTCCTCGACGAGCTCGCGTTTGGCCGCCTCAGGCAGGTCCTCGCCGTCCAGCACGAACCCACCGGGCAGCGCGGACTGGCCGCGGTACGGCTCGATGCCGCGCTCGATCACGAGGACCTGGAGCTGGTTATCGCGGACGGTCAATATTGCCAGGTCAACGGCCAGGGTGAGGGTGGGGAGCGGAGGGGTGGACATGCTCAGAGCATACCGTTACTGTGCCCCTGACAAGATCGTTAATGTACTTCTGACAGAAATTATTTCATGTCTTCTTGACGAGAAACCGGCAGCCGAGTTAGAGTCATTCTGACAACAAGGCGGCAGTACCGGGGGCGGCGTAGGGCCGGCCCGGTGTGAAATGCCTCAGCGTCACGACATCTAGCTAGGTGTCGAGAATAGTCGCGCGCACATGACACCCGCGTGGAGGCAGGCCAGCCTCCTCTCCACCGTTCGGCCGGACGGTGGAGGACGCGAGTGCCGCGGTCATCAAAGTTGCTCCGCCTCAACTCCTCTTCCCAACCCCTGAAAGGGAAATGATCATGCGCGCAATCACGCGTCGTATCCTGGCCCCGATCGCACTGGCGGCGGCCGTCTTCACCATCGGCGGGCCGGTCCAGTTCGCCGCCGCGGCGACGGTCCACCCTGCGGGCAAGTACATCTCCCAGGACTGCCCGGCGGGCACGAACTGGGACAACGCCACGCAGTCCTGCGTCTAGGACGCGGTAGGCATTCGGTAGATCTCCGCTGCAGGCTGGCTTCGACAGCCGCATTTGCCCTTCTGACATTCAAACTGCGGCGGGGGGGCGTCGGCGGGCCTGTCCGTACCACGGGCCCGCCGGCAGTCTTTGCCCAGGCACCGGGATCCCGGTGCCTGGGCAAATTTGCGCGTGGGCTCGCGTCACGGGTAGCTGGTGAGGTCCACGGGCTCGACGACGCCCGGGTCGGTGGAGGTTACCGGGCCTCCGACGCCGTTGATGATCGACTTGTCGCCGCCGGAGCCCGCGATCCATACCGCGGTGAGGTTGTGGAACTGGACGCCGGGCGTGTCGGGGGCCTGGAAGGCCTCGGCGTCGTACAGCGTGGCCGAGGTATCGATGAAGACCACGTAGCTGCCCATGCCGTAGCCCTGGAACGTCTTGACGCCCGAGCCGACCAGGAAGGCCGGGTAACCGTCCTGGGTCGGCGAGGCCATCCAGGCCGCCTGGCTTGGCGGGTCGTAGGGGAGCTCGTTCTGGAAGAAGACGTCCGTGCCGCCCTGACCGCTCCAGATCACCTCGTTCTTCTGGTAGTGCTCGACCGCCAGGCCGTAGGCGGTGACGTCGCTGCCGGTAACCACGACGCCGGTGTCGCCCTTGTTCTGCGTCCACCCGACGTCGTTGCCATGATCCGCGCGCCATGCCCACACGTCATCGATGATCGAGTTGTCGGCGTTGTCGAGGAGGCTGACCGTCGCCGACACGGGCGTCGTCTCTGCGCCGCCGATCCGGAAGAAGAC
>JASHTQ010000470.1 GCA_030040475.1 Streptosporangiaceae bacterium | reverse complement strand
GCGGGACCGAGCTTCCACGCCGCCATCAGCAGCGGGAAGTTCCACGGGATGATCTGGCCGACGACGCCGACCGGCTCGCGCAGCGTGTAGGAGTGGAAGTTGGCGCCCGGCATGTACGGGACCGAGATGTTGATCGTGTTGCCCTCGATCTTGGTGGCCCAGCCGGCCATGTAGTGGAACAGGTCGGCGGCCAGCGGCACGTCCGCGGCCAGCGCCACGCCGACGGGCTTGCCGTTGTCGAGCGACTCGAGCTGGGCGAACTCCTCGGCGTGCTCGAGGATCAGGTCGCCGATCTTCCAGACGAGCCTGCCCCGGTCCGACGCGGTCAGCCGGCTCCACGGCCCGTCATCGAAGGCCCGGCGAGCGGCCCTGACGGCCCGGTCGATGTCCTCCGCGTCTCCCTCGGCGACGTTGGCCAGTGTCTCGCCGGTCGCCGGGTTGGGGGTCTCGAACGTCTTTCCCGACGCTGCCTCGACCCACTGCCCGTCGATGAACAGCTTGCGCGGGGCCGCGGTGAACTCCTCGACCCTCCTGTCAACAGTGACAGTCATGGCGGTGCCATCTCCTTCGATCCGTGGTAGTCACAATGAGACGTCCCTTGTGGTAGTAACAATGAGACAACAACGCCCAGGGGCGGCACAAGGGTCAGGCGTCTCAGCGTGAGATGTCGTCGATGAAGGCGAGCGCGGCCACCGCGGTCGCCCGGCGCCAGGCCAGCAGGATCGCGTCGAAGCCGTCCAGGTCGGCCTGCCTGGCCTCGATGGCCTGGGCGATCGGCTCCAGGACGGCACGCTGGCGCTTGAGCAGGCCGGCCGGATCGCATCCGGCCCGGTGCAGCAGGGCCAGCTTGATCAGCAGGTGCGACCGGATGTCCCTGACGTGCTCCACCGGCGTGTCAAGCCAGTGCCGTGCTGCCTCGCCTCCGAGCGGGGTGACGGTGTAGATGGTCTTCTGCGGGCCGAGGCCCGGCTCGACCGATACGGGTGTCACCAGCCCGGCGTCCAGGAGGCGCCCGATCGAACGGTAGACCACGGGCCGCGGAATCCGCCAGACCCGGCCGAGTTCCCCGCCGGGCTCGGTGAGCTGCGAGATGGCGAAGCCGTGCGCCGGCTGCTGGCAGAGCAGCGCGAGGACCGCCCACTCGGCGAGCGACAGCGGCGCATCCATGAGCCTGAGAGTAGCGGGTCTGCCGCGGTTCGGTTATCTGCCTCCCTCCGGTACGGTCAGAACGCCGGTGTTCTATCCGAGACGGAGGCGGCGATGGATGCGCGAAGCGGCCCGGAGACGACGCGGCTGGCCACGGCCGGCCCGAGCCTGGCCGCGGGCTCCCTCGCCGATGCCAGCGACTTCCTGCGCGTGGCCGGGCTGGCCTTCGACGAGGTCACCGGGTCCCGGGTCACCGGGCATCTGCTGCTCGGCCCCCAGCACCACACCCCGTGGGGGATCGTGCACGGGGGCGTCTACACCACCGCGGTCGAGAGCGCGGCCAGCGTCGGGGCGAGCACCGCGGTGCGCGATCAGGGCCAGGTCGCGGTCGGGCTGACCAACACCACCCACTTCCTGCGGTCGGTGACCGACGGGCGGGTGAACGTCGAGGCGACCGCGCTCAGCCAGGGCCGCACCCAGCAGCTGTGGCGAGTGGACATCACCGACGAGTCGGGCAGGCTCATCGCCCACGGCGAGGTGCGCCTGCAGAACGTGGCCGGGCGGTCGTAGCACGGACCACGCCGGGGCACGATGGTGCCATGGATGCGGAGGCGTTCCTTGCGGCGGCCTGCGAGCTGCTTGCCATCCCCTCGACCTGCGACCGGCCCGAGGACCTGCACCGCGCGCTCGGCTACGTGCTCGACTTCGTGGCAGCAGGCTTTACCGTCGAGCGTTTCGAATCCGGCGGCAAGCCGAGCGCGCTGGTCTACGCGGGCCCGCGGCCGCAGGCTTTCCGCATCATCCTCAACGCCCACCTGGATGTGGTGCCGGCTGAGGCAGACCAGTTCCGGCCGCGGCGCGAGGCGGACCGCCTGTACGCCCGCGGTGCCCAGGACATGAAGATCTCGGCGCTGGTGGCGGCGCAGGTCTTCGCCGAGCTTGCCGGGCTGCTGCCGCACCCGGTGGCGCTGCAGCTGGTCACCGACGAGGAGGTGGGCGGCAGGGACGGCACCTGGCACCAGCTCGAGCGCGGGGTCAGGGGCGACTTCGTGGTCATCGGCGAGACCAGCGGGCTGCGCATCGTCACGGAGTCCAAGGGGATCGCGAGCGTGACGCTGCGTGCCGCCGGCCGCGGCGCGCACGGCGCCTATCAGTGGCTCGGCGACAACGCGCTGGTCAAGCTGCAGCGCAGCATCGGCAACCTGCTCGCCAGGTATCCGGTCGCCACCGAGGAGGTGTGGCGGACCACCGTCACCCTCGCGCGCGTGCACACCAAGAACCAGGCCCGCAACCAGGTTCCCGCCGAGGCGGAGGCGTGGCTGGACATACGGTTCCCTGCGCAGGACACGGATTTCAGCGGCAGGACCGCCGGGGAGGTCGCCGCCTACCTGCGATCGTTCTGCGCGCCCGGTGTCACCGCCGTCGTCGACCGGCTCGACCACCCGCATCACTGCGACCAGGGCCTGCCAGAAGTCCGCAGGCTCCAGCGGGCGGCGAGGAACCAGGGCTACGCGGCCGACTTCCTCCGCAAGCACGGCGCGGGGGACGGCCGCTTCTACGGCCAGCTCGGCATCCCCGCGGTCGCCTTCGGAGTCGGCGGCGCGGGCCAGCACGGTCCCGAGGAGTACGCCGACATCACCACGATCGTGCCCTATTACCTGGCGCTGCGGGAGTTCCTGCTCGACGGCCTTACCGGCCGGTGAGGGCGCGGCGGCGCAGGTCACGGCGGACCGCCTGGCCGAGCTTGCGGGTCTCGCGCCCGTTGAGGATGGCACCCGCGGCCGCGCCGGTAAGCAGCGGGCCGAGCGAGAACGCGCTGCGGCCCGCCCGGGCCGCCAGCCGCCGCCGGAGCAGCCGCGCCAGCGGGGATCCGGCCGCGATGACCACGCCGCCCGGGATCATGAAGACGCCTCTTCTGTGTGCCCACGCCGCGACGTACGCGGACATCCG
This sequence comes from Streptosporangiaceae bacterium, assembly GCA_030040475.1. The sequence continues at coordinate 283 of JASHTQ010000470.1, read as the reverse complement.
CTCGGCGAAGTTCCCCTCGGCCGGCGTGCCGTACACCTCGTGGAGTTCGGCGATGAGCTTGATCTCGATGCCGACGACCACCAGGGTCTCCGCCAGCACCTCCGCGGGCACGGCGGGCAGCACCGGCAGCACGGCCCAGACCCCGGCCGCCCCGCCCGCCGCGGCGGACGCGCGTGCGGCGCCCTCGATCAGGGCGTCGGCGATCTCCTCGTCCGGCTTGCCGGGAAACTGCGCGTGCAGCGCGGCGGCGTCGCGTACCCGCAGCCGCGGTGCCATCGCGGTA
>JASHTQ010000469.1 GCA_030040475.1 Streptosporangiaceae bacterium | reverse complement strand
CTTTCAGGCGGCGGTCGAAGCCGATCAGCTGCCGGTTGGGATCTTGGCTCTCCACTGCGCGCATCCTCGGCGAGATCTTGTCTTTCTCGCATTTGGCGATGCGATCGCAGGCTGCTTCGACTTGGCTGTTGTCGGCAGGTTCCAGGCGCCGATCGCGATCCCCGTACCAGGTGCCAGGCGGATCGTCGGACCTGTCGACCGGCGGGCTCTCCTCCTTCGGCCACTTGCTCTGGTACTTACCCCAGATCACGCGGGACCCCGCCGTATCCTCGTCCCACTTCTCTGCCGCCGCCTGCTCCTCCGCCGTGGCCCGTTGATCCCTGGCGGACTGCTGCCTGGCAATAGCCCTCTGCAGCTGGACGTAATAGTCCTGCCGGAAGCGCGTCTCGGCTGGGCTGCGACCGGCTCGGTCGTCTGGATGGCGGCCGGGCTCATCTGGCGGCACGTTGTTGTCACCCGGCCGGTCGCCTGCCACCGGACCTCATAACCGTCCCGCGCGGGCGGAACACGACATTAAGCGAGCGATTCATCACCAGAAGGAGCCTATGAGCAGATGCCGAACCATCAGGGCCAGACAACCGGCCGCCACTTCATAACACGCTGTCATCCCCTGGTCGGTTCACCGGGTGATCTGCGCGGCCACCGGCTTGGCCCAGACGGTCACGTACGCTGCAGCTTCGACCGGGCCATCCCTAGTCTGGGATTGCTAGCCGTCGCTGGCGTCAGTGGCCCTGGCTCGGATCTGCGCCACGATCTGGTTTGCCTCGTCCTCTGTGATCTCGATGAACTCATTCTGCAGATCGCCGCGCTCGGCCGCGATCAGGGCGGGGCTGAATTCCCAGATGAGCCTGCGGGTGAAGGCTTCGTCGGATCGTCCGCCGTCCTCGGTGTACGTACGCCGGAACACGCCGGCAGGTCGCTCACGGCTGCTCAGGTCGTCCACGACAGCGTAATACGTGACCTTGTCTGGCATCTGCGCCCCTCTACGGATAGTCGGGAATGCTGGTGGCGCCCGCCGGAACCGGTACGTCGGCGGTGACCTTCTCCTGGAAGGCTTTCAATACCATCTGTTCGAACTTAGCGGAGTGCGACTGCTGGTTATCCTGCTCCGGAGCCGGGTCATCGGGCTGCCACGTCCGGATTCGTTCGTAGGCGGGATGCGTGAGCTGCTTGGCCTCGAAGCTGATGCGGGTGTGGAATTGAACTTCGAACTTCTGGCCTGTATCGAGATCGCTCCACTGACTGTTGATGCCCTTGTACTGGTCATCGGACCAGAAGTTCTTTAGTTTATCCAGCTTGAAGCCCTGTCCCCTGAGACGCTCGATGTCCGCCCAGACGCCTTGGGCGTACCGAGACTCACGGTACTGAAACGTGAACCGGATCGCGTCGGGCAGAAGCGAAACCGCCTGCTCAGGTGAGCGGCTGAAGTCGTTGATGGTTCCATAGATCTTCTCCTTGACGCGGTCACGGCCCTTCAGACGGTGCTCGAAGCCGATCAGGTCCCGGTTGGGGTCTTGGCTTTCAACTGCGCGCATCCTCGGCGAAATCTTGTCCTTCTCGCGTTCGGCGACGCGATCGCACTCTGCTTCGACTCGGGCGTTGGCGGAGGGGTCCAGGAAGCCCTTTCGCTCCCCTCGCCAGGCACCCGGCAGATCGTCGGACCTGTCAACTGGCGGGAGTTCTTCCGGCGGCCACTTGCGCTGATACTCGCCCCACATCCCGCGAGACTCCACCGCGTTCCCGTCCCACTTCTCCGACGCGGCCTGATCCTCCGCGGTGACCGGTTGCGCCGCGGCGGAGGGTTCTTCGGCGTGAGCCCTCTGCTGGTCGGCGTAATACTCCTGGCGAGTGCGCGGCTCGGCCGGTTTGCCGCCGCCCTGAAGGTCTCGATGAGGCTTGTCCCCATTGGACGGCACGTTGCCGTCACCCGGTCGGTCGCCTGTCACCGGACCTCATAACCGCCTCGGAGCACGCGGAGCCTAACATTAAGCGAGAGGTGTATCACCATATGTAGCCCACGAATGGATGCGGAAACCGTCTGCGACCGGGCAATCGGCCACCACTCCGTACCACGATGTCATCCCGCGGCCGGTTCACTCACCTTCTAAAATGGCTCGCCGAGGCCGGATTCGCCGTCCTGGGCGTCCACTGCTTCTTTTCGGTGCCTCGGCGCGAATCCGGTCGGAGAGCGGCTGGCGTCTCTAGTCCCGCGGCCCCGAGACGCTCGCCCGCGGCCGCCGCAACCGCCCCATCCCGCTTGCCTCACCTGTCCCTGCCCTCCGGCGCTGGCAGGATCGTGGGTCAAAACTTCCCCTATAAGGGCAGTAACGACCCACGATAGCGAAAACACGCTCGGGGCGGTGCGATGAGGAGAGGGATGCGGCGAGCGGGGCGCCGCGGGGTCCTCGCCCCGGCCATGCCCGGCGGCACGCCGACGGGAAGCGGCTCGTGCGGCGCCGAACCGCTCGACGAGGCCACCGCCATCGCCGCCGCGTGCGCGGCGAGCGCGGCCACGACGGGCCACTGGCGCTGCCCCGAACGCGGCACGCGCAGCCGCGCGAGGCGGCCCGCGGCGCAGAGTTCCTCGCCACGAAACCGGCGGTAACCAGCGCGTCCGCCGGGCGCATCGGCCTGCAGGATGCCGGTAACTCGCCGAACCACCCGCACCATTCTGGTGGCGGTGGAAGGGGAACCACTAACCGTTCGGTAAAAAAAGAATTTGAATTATTATTCCGAACGGGAGGTGGTGCTACGGCCCGAGCCAGCGCCTGGCGAACCGTGGCAGGACCTGGGGCGGCCCGGCGCCGCGGGCTGCGCGGGATCGTAGAGTGGCGTGCATGACAGACCTGAAGAGGCGTGTTGGCGAGCTGCTGCCCGGTCTGATCGGCGACCTTGAGGATCTGGTCAGGATCCAGTCGGTCAGTGCCGACCCGGAGCGGCTTGGCGAGGTGGAGAGGTCCGCGCGGAAGACGGCGGAACTGCTGGCCGCCGAGGGCGTCGCGGCCGAGATCGTGCGGGCGTACGACGGCGGCCCGCCCGCCGTGATCGGCGAGCGGAAGGGACCCGCGGGCGCTCCGGTCGTCCTGCTGTACGCGCACCACGACGTCCAGCCGGAGAACGACCCGGCCGACTGGGACAGCCCGCCGTTCGAGCCGACCGTCCGCGGCGACCGGCTGTACGGCCGGGGCGCGGCCGACGACAAGGCGGGGATCGCGCTGCACGTGGGCGCGCTGCGCGCGCTCGGCGACGACCTGCCGGTTACCGTGCGCTTCTTCATCGAGGGCGAGGAGGAGGTCGCTTCGAGGACCCTCCCCGACCTGCTGCACCAGTACCACGACCGGCTCGCCGCGGACGTCATCGTCATCGCGGACGCGGGAAACTGGGACGTCGGCGTGCCGGCGCTCACCACCAGCCTGCGCGGCCTGATCCGGATGGACGTCGAGGTCCGCACGCTCACCCACGCGGTCCACTCCGGCATGTGGGGCGGCCTGGTGCCGGACGCTATCATGGCGCTTACCACGCTGCTCGCGACGCTGTGGACCGAGGACGGCAGCCCGGCCGTCGAGGGCCTCGCCTGCGGACCCGCGGCCGACGTGGACTACCCGGAGGAACGGCTGCGCGTCGAGTCCGGCGCCGCTCCGGGGATCAGCTGGATCGGCAGCGGCTCGGTCGTCGAGCGGCTGTGGACCCGGCCCGCGATCACGGTCACCGGGTTCGACGCGCCGAAGGTGGCCGGCGCCTCCAACACCCTCGTCCCGGTCGCGCGCGCCCGCGTCACGATCCGGCTCGCGCCCGGCGACAGCAGCGCGCACGCGGCCGCCTGCCTCAAGGAGCACCTGGCCAAGCACGTCCCGTGGGGCGCGCAGCTCACGGCCACGCTCGTCGATACCGGCGAGCCGACCGTGCTGCCCGATGCGGGGGCGGCGTATGGGGCGATGCGTTCGGCCCTCGCCGAGGCGTGGAACGGGGTCGCGCCCGTCGACATGGGAAGCGGCGGGTCGATCCCGTTCATCGCGGAGTTCCAGGACATGTTCCCGGCCGCGGACATCCTCGTCACCGGCGTCGAGGACCCAGACGCCCGCGCGCACGGGCCGAACGAGGGGCTGCTCCTGCCCGAGTTCGAGCGCGCCGTGCTCGCGGAGGCGCTGCTGTTCCGGCGGCTCGGCGGCGCTTAGGTTCCGGGGCTGGGCTTGGCTTCCTGCCGGGGGCGGGGCCACTCGTGGCTGGTCTGGTCCGGCCGTCCGACGTTGACGACCTGGACGGGCAGGTCGCCGGCGGCGCGGAGCACCTCGTCCGCCACGGTGGAATAGCTCAGCAGGCGCGGCCAGTGCGCGCGGCGGCGCGACCCGATCACGAGCTGGCCGGCGCCGGCCTGGCGGGCGGCCCGGATCAGCCCCGAAGCGATATCGCCGGCCCTGACCTCGGTCAGGGTCCCGCCCAGTTCGCCGAGCAGCTCGCGGTCCCGCGGCGCGCGGCGCGCGGCGGTGTAAGGCGGACCTCGAGGTGGTCCACGTCATCGTCGCCGGCACCGGCCTGGCCGGGGATGGCCGGTCGGTCGACGGGCTGCGGCAGCTGGCGGCCGATCTCGGCGCGCACTGGAACGAGATACAGCAAGACGACCCCGCCCGTGCGATCGTCGACCTCGCCCGGCAGCACGAGATCACCCAGCTCCTGATCGGCCCCGTCCACCACACCTGGTGGCACGTCGCCGTCGGCGGGCCGATCGTCCGGCGGGTTATCGAGCAGGCCGGCGCGTCCGGCATCGACGTGCTCGTCATCGGCCGCCACGAACGGGCCCGGAATGAACGAGGATCGCAGAAGCCCTTGCCCCGGGGGGGTTAGGACAAGGGCTTCCTGCGACCAACGTTAGATTACACGATCGGCTCCTATATCGCAATTAAGTCGCAGATTTCGGGATCGGCTTCGCGCGCCCTAGCGTCGCAATAGCACGAACGGCCGTGCGGGAGAGAACGAACGGCCGCGCGCGAGATAAGCCAACAGGTCCCGGATGAAACGGACAGGCCGTGACCTACGGTCTGAGCCTGGCACCGAGGCCATGGCCTGACGATGATGGGCGGCATGGGAAAGTCCGCGGACGGCGGCGGCGCGGCGGGACGCACGCTGTGCCTGCCCGAGCCGACCGGGCCTAGCCCGGTGGGAGGACGGCACGCCTGAGGTCCTGCTCGACCGGGCGTCGCCGCACTTCCCCGAGGTCATGTTCTGCTCTCCCTAAACCGGAAGCGCGTATTTTCCGGTTTAAGCGGATATTCGGGGCGCCGGAAAAGCTCTTGATATTTTCCCGCTGACTCGTATCTGGCGGGTGCTGGTCGCCTCCTTACGGGTGTTCCATGCCGAACACCGAAAGGATGATAGCCGTGAACGACCAGCAACTCACCGAGCAGCCGGTTCTCAAGACGATCGCCGTCCGCAAGGCGGGGACCATTCGTCCCACCGCCCAGGCGTACGGCTACGGCTGCTGCTGCTGTTCCATTCTCAGGGCCTGATCGCGCGGAGGGGCCCGGGCCTGCGCACGGGTCCCTCCGCCGCCCCTTTGCGATGATCGGAGAGCCCGATGCTGGCTGATCGCAATTCCCTTTTCTTTCACGACCTGGCATTCCACGCCGACGGCGATGAGGTGGCCGTGGGCCGCGCTGAGACCGGCTCATTCGCTATTCTTCCCGCCGACGGTGCCGAATTGCTGCGCCGCCTGATGGAGGGAAACAGCCCGGCCGCCGCTGCCACCTGGTACCAGGGCACCTACGGCGAGGCGGTGAACATGGACCAGTTCCTCGCCAGCTTGCAGGAACTTGGCCTGGTGCGGACCTCGGCTGGCGCGCTACCCGCCGCGGACCATCCGGTGCGATGGCAGGGGCTGGGGCGGGCTGTCTTTTCTGTGCCTGCCCGGCTGGTATGGCTGGGGCTGCTGATCACGGCGGTGCTGGGGTGCGTGCGCAATCCGCAGCTGGTTCCGGCCCGGCACGATGTGTTCTTCGTTCGGTCGCTGCTGGTTATCGAGCTCACGATCGTGGTGGCTCAGATTCCGCTCACGCTCGTTCACGAGCTGGCTCACTTCCTGGCCGGGCGCAGGGTCGGGGTATGGAGCCGCATCCGCGTCGGGCACCGGTTCACGGTCGTGGTGTTCGAGACCGTGCTCGACGGCCTCGTCGTCGTCCCGCGGTCAAAGCGGTACCTGCCGCTGGCCGCCGGGATGCTCGCCGACCTCGCGGTGATGGCGGCGCTTGTCGACGCCGCGTGGCTGCTGCGCACCTGGCAGCACCGGGTCAGCGTGGCGGCGCTGATCTGCCTCGCGCTTGCCTACACGACGATCCCGCGCATCGCCTGGCAGTTCTTCGTCTTCCTGCGGACCGACGGCTACTTCCTGCTGCAGACCGCGCTGCGCGGCGACGACATCGACGCCGCCGCCAGGGACCAGCTCCGTGCGTGGTGGTCTCGGCTGCTCCGGCGGCCGGTTCTTCCGGCTGCGCTGGCTCGGCCGGCCCGGGACGTGCGGGCGGGTCGGATGTTCGCGCCGCTGCTTGTCGGCGGGTATGCGTGCGTCGCGGTGACGATGGCGGCGGTCGTCGCTCCGCTGATGTTCCGCTTCATCGAGCTGGCCGTCGCGGGCCTGTGGCGCGGCGGCCCGCTGCGCTGGGACGCGGCCGGCGTCCTGGTCCTCAACCTGGCCGAACCGGTCGCGGCGCGGCTGCTCGCCCTGCGTGATCGCCGTCGCATTGAAAGGAACGCCCGATGACTAGTTTCGTGCACCGCCTGCTGATCGACCCGAGCGGTCCCGCCGAGGTGGACGGGCTGGCAATGTATGCCGCCCACCCGGTTCTCGCGGTGGCGGACGCGCACCGGCGGCGGCGCGGGCCGTACACCGGCGGCGGCGACCTGCTGCGCCAGATCGTCCCCGCGCTGCTGCCTGCGCACCGCGACCTGCTCCAGGCCCACGACGTGGAGATCAGGGCCGTGGCACCTGAACTGCGCGAGGTTTTGCCTGGGACTCGCGAGACGCTGACGTCGCTGGCGAGCACCGAGGAGCGCACGCGTTTCTACCCCGGGGCCTACACGCTGCGGGTCGCGCACGGCCTGGCCGACCTGCTGGCCGAACTGGCCGCTGTGCTCGGTCCCCGGACCGGGCAAGGCTGCACGACTCGCGAGCCGACCAGCTCGAGGCCACCGGGGAGTTCTCCTGGCGGCTTGGCGCGATTCCGTACCACCGCGAGCGCGGCACCGACCCCGGCGGGGCCGGGTTCGCCGCGCTGCACGGCGCCCTCGAGCACTGCGTGATGATGGGCTTCTACCACGCGACCCTGGAGCTGGGCGAACGCTGCGCGGCGCTGGTGTCCTGGACGGAGGACCCGGTGCGGCGCTGGCAGGTCACCGCCAAGGTGTGCACCGCGCTG
>JASHTQ010000468.1 GCA_030040475.1 Streptosporangiaceae bacterium | reverse complement strand
AACCGTACCCTCCGAGACCGTGCCTGCCCCGGCCGCGCCGCCGCGAAGCCCGGCGCGCCCGGCCGGCCAGCTGGCCCTCATTCTCGTCGCCGCGTTCATGGTCGTGCTGGACTTCAGCATCGTCAACGTCGCGCTGCCATCGATCGAGCGCGAGCTGCACATGCCGCCGAACGCCGTGCCCTGGATCGTTACCGGGTACGCGATCTCGTTCGGCGGCCTGCTCATCCTCGGCGGCCGGGCCGCCGACCTGCTCGGCCGCAGGCGCATGTTCGTCATCGGCCTGGTCGCGTTCGCCCTGGCCAGCCTGGCCGGCGGCCTGGCGCAGGACCCCATACTGCTGGTCGCGGCGAGGGTCATCCAGGGCGCGGGCGCCGCGATCGTCGCCCCGGCCGCCCTGTCCCTGATCACCACCAGCTTCCCCGAGGGCCCGCAGCGCACCCGCGCCATCGGCCTGTACGGTGCGATCTCCTCGGTCGGCTTCGTCTCCGGGCAGGTCCTCGGCGGCGTCCTCGTCGAGTTCACCAGCTGGCGCGCGGTCTTCCTGGTCAACGTCCCCGTCGGCCTGATCGCCGCCGCCCTGGCCCCGGCCATCCTCGGCACCGCCGCCGCCACGAAGACCACAAGGACCGCGCGGACGACGAGCCTCGACATCCGCGGCGCCCTGCTCATCACGACCGCGGTCGCGCTCGTCGTGTTCGCGGTCTCCCAGGGCGTCGTGGACGGCTGGACCTCCCCGCTGGTCATCGCCGCGGTGGCAAGCGCCGCCGTGGCGGCGGCCGCCTTCGCCAAGGCGGAGACCACGCACCCGCAGCCGCTGATCCGCCTGTCCCTGCTGCGCCGCCAGGGCCTGCGCGACGGCACCACGCTGGCGTTCCTGCTCGGCCTGTGGAACGGCGGCGAGATGCTCGTGATGTCGCTGTACCTGCAGCAGGTGCTGCACGAAAGCCCGCTGTTCACCGGCCTGGCCATCGCCCCGCAGGGCGTGGCAGGCTTCGTCATCGGCGTCCTGGGCCCGCGCATCGCCGCCAAAATCGGCGTCCGGCGCCTGCTGGTGCTGACCGGCGCCGCCGTGGCGGTCGGCTTCACGGTCCTCACCCAGCTCCCGGCAGTCGGGTACAGCCCGGTCCTGCTCGTGGTCACGCTGATCGGCGCGGGCACGGCCGGCACCGCGTTCGGCTCGACGGTGATCGCCAGCCGTGGCATGGCCGATGCCGATCAGGGCCTGGTCGGCGGCATGATCAACACCAGCCGCCAGATCGGCGCCGCGGTCGGCGCGGCCCTGCTGCCCGCCGTCGCGCAGACCGTGGTCGGCGTGGCCGGCGACCGCGCGGCGATGCTCGCCGCCGCCCTGGCCGCCCTCGCGGCCACCGCCGTGGCCTGGCACGCCGCGCACCCGGCGCTGAGGTCCCGCACCGCCTAACAGCATTCAGCCGAACGGGCCGTGGTAACACGCCCGCGCCCGCGCCGCCGGCCGAGTGGCTCACCCTAGGTCGGGCCACTGGTCAAGCGTGTACGCCATCTCCCAGAACATCCCCTCCAGCCGCGAGCTCATCGCGAAGATCTCGGCCAGCCGCTCCCGGTCCCGCGCCCCCATCTCCCCGGCCAGCTCGTCCAGCGTCGCGCGCATGTCCGCGACCAGGTCGGCCTCGGTGTCCTGCAGGTAGAACCCGACCCAGTCGGAGTAGACCGGGTGCCGGGCGATCTCGCCGAGCCCGCGGGCGATCTCCACGTAGCTCCACGAGCACGGCAAGATCGCCGCGGTGATCTCGGCGGGCCCGCCCGCGGCCGCGGTGGCCAGCAGGAAGCTGGTGTAGGCCAGGTTGGCGGGTGCCATGGCGGCCGATCCGCCCCGGTCCGCCGCGCCGAGCCCGACGACCTGCTCCAGCAGCCGGCGGTTGCTGGCGAGCTCCAGCCGGACGATCCCGTCCAGCTGCCGGCCGAAGAACGCGAGCTCGTCCTCGCTACGTGACTTCGCCGCCCCGAGCGCCATGCACCGCGCGAACTGCGGCAGGAACATCAGGTCCTGCTCGATGAAGAACCGGAACTTCTCCAGCGGCAGCGTCCCCGCGGCAAGCTCGGCGAGGAACCGATGCCCGTGCAGCCCCGCCCAGATCCGCTCGCACCCGGCCCGCAGCCCGCCGGTAAATCCCGCCGCCGAATCCGTCATATCGGCACCGTATAGGGTCGACACCATGGAATATCGCCAACTCGGCCAGTCGGGACTGCGGGTTTCCGTGCTCACCATGGGCACGATGACGTTCGGCGGCCGCGGAGGATTCGCCCAGGTAGGGAACACCGACGTGGTGCAGGCGCGGCGGCAGGTCGACATGTGCCTGGACGCCGGGGTCAACCTCGTCGACACCGCCGACGTGTACTCCGGCGGCCTGGCCGAGGAGATCGTCGGCGAGGTGCTGACCGGCCGCAGGGACCAGGTGCTCGTCGCCACCAAGGTGCGGATGCCGATGGGCGGCGGCCCGAACGACGCGGGCCTCTCCCGCCAGCACGTCATCTCCGGCTGCGAGGCGAGCCTGCGCCGGCTTGGCATCGACCACATCGACCTGTACCAGGTGCACGAGTGGGACGGCCAGACCCCGCTCGAGGAGACGCTCGAGGCGCTTGACCTGCTCGTGCAGCAGGGCAAGGTGCGCTACGTCGGCGCCTCCAACTACGCCGCCTGGCAGCTGATGAAGGCGCTCGGCACCGCGGAAAGGCTCGGCCTGCCGCGGTTCGTCAGCCAGCAGATCTACTACTCGCTGCAGGCCCGCGAGGCCGAGTACGAGCTGGTGCCGCTCGCCGTCGACCAGGGCCTCGGGATCCTGGTCTGGAGCCCGCTCGCGGGCGGCCTGATGACCGGCAAGTACCGCAGGGACCAGCAGCCCTCGGCCGGGTCGCGACAGCTGACCGACTGGAACGAGCCGCCGGTCTACGATCGCGACCGCCTGTACGACATCGTCGAGACGCTGGTCGGCATCGCCGAGCAGCGCGGCGTCTCGGCCCCGCAGATCGCCCTGGCCTACCTGCTGGGCAGGCCGGCCGTCACCTCGCTGGTGATCGGCGCGCGCACCACCGAGCAGCTGGCCGACAACCTGGCCGCCGCGTCGCTGCGGCTGACCGAGTCCGAGCGCGCCGACCTCGACAAGGCAAGCGCGCCGCCGCTGATCTACCCGTACTGGCACCAGGCCAAGACCGCCAGCGACCGGCTGTCCCCGGCCGACCTCACCCTGCTCGGCCCGTATCTGCGGTAACCTCCACCGCGCGCAGCTCGACCCGGCCCGCCCCGGCCAGCGTGAGCTCGATCCCCATGTGCTCGGCGTCGGCGGGAACCCGCGCGCTGATCTCGTACCCGGTCCAGTCCAGGCTGCCGGTGATCGTCCTGCCGTCGCGGCGCACCGCCCGGTTGGTGCGCAGGCCGGCGACAAGCTCCGGGTCCGCGCTCACGATGTCCAGGCTCAGCTCGGCCGAGGCGACGTCCTGCGCCCGCACCTGCGCGCGCAGCGTCACCACCGCCCCGCGGTAGTCCTCGGCCAGGAACTCCTGCCCGAGGAACACGTCCCCGTACGGCTCGGCGACCGCGGCGGCCAGCGTCGCGACCCCGTCCGCCACGCTCACCGCGTAGTCGTCCCAGTGTGTCCCGGTGACCTCCTTCCGCGAGCTGCCGCCGACCCGCCACCGGTCCAGCCCGTCGGCGAAGGCGAGGTTGGCCGGCCCGGAAAGCGGCCCGTGCGCGCGGGCCTGCGCCCGCTGCTCGAACGCCCCGAGCAGGTCCTCGCCCGTCACCGGCACGGCCAGCCGGTCCATCAGCCCGTCGGCCACCCTGATCGGCGCGCCGACCGCGGCCGCGAGCGCGAGCGCGCTTCCCGGCCGCGCGGTCACCTGCTCCTGCCCGCCCGGCCCGGCCACCCCGACCCGCGCCGCAAGCACCCCGGGCCCACGCTCGTCGATGTCCACCCCGGTAACCCGCCCCCCGACCGCCCCGAGCAGCCTGACCGCCAGCTCCTGCGCCGCGAGCTCCCCCGGCAGGAATTCCCCCGGCAGGAATTCCCCCGCGCCGTCCCCCTCCGCCTCCGCGCCGCCCCGCTCCGCCTGCGCGGCCCGCCAGAGCGGCAGGCCCTCCCTGGTGCGCAGCCACAGCCCCATCGCCCGGCCGCCATCCTCGTCGGCAAGCACGACGAGGATGTGCCGGATGGCCATGGCGCCGTTCAGCCCCGTTTCCACCTGCGGCCGTACGTGTGCGATGCGAACTGTGGTCATGGGAAGCCTCCGCGCGGCCATCGGAATGAGGTGGGGACAATGAGGTGGGGGACAAGGTCGGGACGGTTGGCGCCGATGTGCTCGCAGCCCGTCCGCCGACGCCGGATGCAGGCCCTCTGGCCAGTCCGCCAGCAGCACCACCGGAGCCCGCCGGCCCGCCGCGTGCCGCACGTTCCGCACGATACCGGCCAGCCAGGCGCCGAACCTGTCCGGCTCGCGCAGCCGCTCCAGCGCCACGAACGCCTCCAGGAAGGCCTCCTGCACGACGTCGTCCACGTCGTCGGCCACGTCGTCGGCCGGCGGGCCCAGCCGCGCCGCCCGGGCCCGCGCCGCGCCCCGATGCCGCTCGACGAGCAGCCGGAACGCCGCCGCGTCCCCCTCGCGCGCCAGCCGCACCAGGTCCCCGTCGCCAACCTCCACACTGATAAGTGTCCGACAGCCCCTCGCCGGTCACCCCGCCGGCCGATCACCGTCGCCGGCTGTCCTCCTCGTGCACACACGCCCCTGCAGCCTCAGGCCCAGGACCGGCCCGATCAACGTGGGTCGCTACTGCCCTCATAGGGGAAGTTTCGACCCACGATGATGCTGGGAGCGAGCCCGCCGGCCGCGGCGATCTCCGCGCGGACCTGCTCGGCCTCCGGGATGCCGAGAGCGGCATAGCCCGCCAGGGCCCGCCGCCAGTGCCGCCCTGCCTGCCCGGTGTCCCCGGCCGCCAGGCAGGCGCGGGCCAGCCCGCGGTGCGCGCGGGCCTGCTCGTACCTGTCGTCGGCCCGGATCGCCAGCGCCAGCGCGTCCGCGTGCCTGGCCCGGGCGCGACCGGCCTGGCGCGCGGCAAGCAGCGCCTCGCCGAGCCCGTTGAGGGCCTCGGCCTGACCGGACGGGTTGCCGGCCTCGCGGTGCAGGGCCAGCGACCGCCGCAGCCGGCCCGCGGCCTGCCGTGGCCGATCCTGCCGCAGCCTGACCAGGCCCAGGCAGGCCTCCGCCCGCGCCTCGCAGAACCTGTTGCCGGTCTGGCGGCACAGGTCGAGCGATCGCCGCAGATGGCCGGCGGCCCGAGCGTAGCGGCCACGCCGCAGCTCGAGCTCGCCGAGGTTGCGCAGCACGTAGGCCTCGCCCGAGCGCAGGCCGGCATCGCGGAACAGCGCCAGGGAGCGCCTGAAGTACCCGGCGGCCCGGTCGTGGTGGCCCCGCCGCAGGTCGACGAGGCCGAGATTCTGCAGCACGCTGGCCTCGCCGGGGGCCTGGCCGACCTGCCGGTACAACGCGAGCGCCCGCCGGTAGAACCCGGCGGACTGCCGGTAGCGGCCCTGCCCGTAATCGACGTATCCGAGGCTGACCAGCGTCATGGCCTCGCCGCCCCGGTCACCGGCGGCGCGGTACCGCTCAAGCGCCCGCTCGAAGTGCCCGGCCGCCTCCCCGAGCCGGCCCTGCGCGGCGACGGCCCGGCCGAGCATGGTCAGCGCCGCGGCCTCCGCCGCGCGGTCGCCGGTCTGCGCCGCGGCACGGCAGGCATGGCCGTGCATCGCGACGTCGTCGGCCAGGTCGCCGGTCTGCGGGTAGCGGAAGACGGTGGCGGCCAGGCCGATCGCGTGCTCGGGCCAGCCGTGGCGTGCGGCGTACCCGGCCACCGCGACGAGGTCGGCCCGCTGGGCATCCAGCCAGGCCAGCGCCGCCGCCGGGTCCGCGACCTGCGGGACGGGTCCCGACCCGGGCACCGGGGGCTGGTCGGTGTCGGCGGGGAAGATGGCCCGGGCCGCCGCCGCGGCGGCGGCCAGGTAGTAGTCGAACAGCCGGGTCAGCGCGGTGCGCCGCTCGGCATCGGGGACCTGCTCGGCTGCGTAGGCGCGGAGCAGGTCGTGCAGCCCGTACCGGCCGGACGCGGCGGGCTGGATCAGCCCCGCCCTGGCCAGCCGGTCCAGCAGCCGGCGAGCGTGCCCGAGCGGCACCCCGGCGAGCGCCGCGACGACGTACGCGTCGAACTGCAGACCGGGGTGCAGGCCGAGCAGCCGGAAGGCGCGGGCCGCCGCCCCGTCCAGGTGCCGGAACGACCATGAGAACACCGCCCGGACCGCGGTTCGCGGATCGCCGCCCACCTCGAGCACGTCGAGCTGCTGATCGGCCAGCCCGGCGACGAGGCCGGCCAGCGGCGCGGACG
>JASHTQ010000467.1 GCA_030040475.1 Streptosporangiaceae bacterium | reverse complement strand
GGAGGCCGCCGGTCACGGCGACCAGCGCCCCGGCGCCGACGAGCGCCAGCCACGGCAGCGGCGAGCCCGGCCCGTGCGACGCCGCGCCGCCCAGTCCGGTGTCCACGCCGCCCGACGGCGGCTCGCCGGACCCGGCCGAGTCCAGCAGGTTCTCGATCGCCAGGCCGCCGTTGCTGTCCACGACGACCTCGGTGTGCACGGTGCCCGCGGACAGCCCGATGGGCTGGCTCGCCGTCGCGGAGGACCCCTTCGCCGACATCGTCCACACCCCGGGCGGGATCGCCGCGTAGCCGCTCACCGACCCGCTCGACGCGTCGGTCACGATGTTCCCCGCCGGGCCCTTCGCGCAGCTGCAGTGGAACGTCACCGACTTCTCGTGCACCGAGGCCTGGATCACCCGCACCAGGGACTTGCCCTTCGGCGTGGTCAGGCTGTCGTCGAGGACCTTCAGCTGCCGGCTGCCCGGGCTCGTGTCCAGGGCCGCCACCGTGTAGGAGTGCCCGGCCTGCACCGTGACGGCGGCGGTCAGCACCGCCGGGCCCGACGCCGGCGACCCGGCCGCGCGCATCTCCACGCTGTAGCCGCCCGCATTGACGACCGCGAAGGCCGAGACCGCGCCGTAGCCGAGATCCTGCTCGACAAGCTGCGGGCTGGAATCCCCGGACGAATACAGGTACAGGTCCGCGGCGGACGTCGTCGCGGACAGATTACCCAGGCTGATCCAGCCCGTATCCGCGGCCGAAGACGCCGAAGCGGCGGCCGGAATGGCGAATATCAAGGCCGACACGGCGAGCAACGCAGTTGCTCGCCAGCAGGCAATTCGAAATCTCATCATGTTTGCTCCCCAGCTGCGGAAAACAATCGTCTTGGGACCCTCACGCGGTTATTTGAGAGTCGTGCGACCTTAGTGCCGCAGACTACTGCTGGGGTGAAGATCATGTGTAGTTTAAGTAGAGGCGAAAACATATCCCTGGACCAGGACAAGGGAATGTCGGTGTCCTCGTCGGTCCAGTAGCCGACGCGGGCGCGCCGGTAGCCGTTGGCAACGGCTAGCGGACTGCAGCCGCCGCCTCGGGAGCAGGATGAGCCAGAGCGCGCGGCCTGCTCACCGGCCGGCACGCCGCGGGCCGCTCACCGGCCGGCACGACACGGGCCAGTCACCGGTCGGCACGCGCCGCGGGCTGCTCACCCACCGGCATGCGGCGCGGGCTGCTTATCCACCGGCATGCGGCGCGGGCTGGTCACCCGCCGGCACGCCGCGGGCTGGTCATCGGGGGGCTTTGGGGGGTGCACTGCTGGGGCGCGGCCGCTTGGCGGGATAGCAGGCTGTCCGACGGCCTGGTCTGGACACCCGTATTCCGACCCAATGGTCACGACAGCGTTGATCTGTCACAGGCGGCCCAGGCATAACCCGCTACCGCGAATGGTCGCGCCATAGTGGATGTGCGCCAACACCCTAGGATTCACTGCACGATTGGTGGCGGTATCCTCAGGTATCTAGCAGTTGCGGGTCTTGGACCCGCAACTCGTATCTACGGACTGGATGGATATGGCGAGCGAGACTCAGTTCACCGAGCTAGATCAGTCGCGGCGCGACGATCAGCTTGCGACCGTGCTGTGGCACCCAGACCTTCACCGCCAGGCGGCCCAGGAAGACCTCGCATTCCTCACCATCGGGTTTCAGCCTAGATATCATCGCGCCACGGCATTGCAGATAATCGACCGCGCGAACGCGACTGTTGGAGTCCGCTCGTACACCCTCTGGGAGCTCCAGCGTAAGCCAGACCTCTTGATGAAGGTCTGGATTCCAGCCGGGAAGAACACGGATGATTTGTGGCGGGCGCTCAGCCACGAGGCGCGGACCAATCCACAGATAAGACTCGATCTATCCCTCTCAACATTCGTTGTACAGGCTACGCTGCATCATTATCTGTGGCCGACCCGGGTGAGCCCCGCCGATGTGGACGAAATACTGGAGCTTGGCGGGGACCTGCTTACCAGCGGTACCCTGTATGGAGACCTGCCGAAGGATCTGGATACTCTCTCCAGGCGACAGGTCATCGCGCAGCTCGCAGCAGGCGCGACCGGAATTAAGTTCTTCATCTGGCTATCTCTATCGGAGCTTCTTCCGAACGAACGGGCGAAGGCCACGCTCGAGATGGAGCTGATCAGAGTCGTCACCACTACGCCGCACGTCTATGGGACGTCCATCTACCGCACTCTTGGCGCCAGCCCTTACCTCATCAGCGGGCGATTCAAACCAGAAAGGTACGAAGTCCTCGCCCGAGATCTGCAGCCGCGGCTCTCGGTTCTGGGCGAGCCTTTCTTCGCCACTAACACGGATACCGCGCTGTCGACTCTGTTCGGTCCTGTCGACCGAACAGAGGCCCTGCTTCCGCCGCCCAAGAACTCAGTTCCCGCACCGCGACTGCGGCCGGTGCTTGAGATCGACGAACTCCTGCAGCAGGAGGAGTCTCCGAACCTTGAGATCAAGGGATCTGCGTTCACGGCAATCCCGCTGGGCGAGCCCGAGCCGCGGCATCAGACCGCGGCCGAGCAAGCGGGCCGGGCAAAGGGAGTGCGCGACGCGATCACCAAGACCTGCACGGGATTCCTTAACGCTAACGGCGGAGTCCTGCTCATCGGAGTTATTGAGGCTGACCGGGCATCGCTCGACGACGCGCGGAACTATAATCCGGATGCCGTTGAGGTCGGGAAATATATCGCGGTAGGCGTGGATACGACGATCGACGGCAAGAAAGTTAGCTGGGATGAATTCGAGCGCCGGCTCAGGTCACTGCTCAGCAACTCGATCACGCCTCCACCCGATCCATGGATAGAAATTCACTCGCTCCGGCTTGGAGCATTGAGAATCGCCGCTGTCGTGATTTCGCAGCCGAACACCTGGTTCTGGGCCAACACGAGCACTGACCAGGATGTGTTCTATGTCAGGTACGGAAATGCGACGCGTCCTCTTCGCGGCCCGGCGCAGATCCAGCACATGCGAAGCACGGCCCGGGACTGAGCCGGTAACGGAGAAGGGCAGGGACAACAGAAATGACTGCCTCCGCCGAATCCGAGACCGCTGGCGCTACCCCCGGCGACTGCTTCTTCATCACCCCGCTAGGGGCTGAGGGAAGCCAGGTCCGCAATCGTGCTGATGAGCTGCAGAGCGTTATCGGCGAAGTTCTGGAAGAGCACAAGCTGACAGTCACTCGTGCCGACGACATCGGTGAGCCGGGGATGATCACCCATCAGATCGTCCGGGCGATACTACAGTCGCGGATGGTTTTCGCGGATCTTACCGGCGCGAACGCGAATGTCTACTACGAGCTTGGCGTCGCGCACAGCCTGAACCGCCCGCTGGTCACGCTCATTGACAAAGCACGCAATCTTACGTTCGACACCGCGCACGACCGGGCAATTGTTATAGGAGACGAAGGAACGATCACCCTCGCCCAAGCGCGGCAGGTGAAGATTCGGCTTCAGCAGTTCGTTGCGTCCGTCCTGACCGGCGGGTATCAGCCCCGCAATGTCGTGGCCGAGGCAACTTCTCTGGTCGCGCTTGACAGCATGAACATGAGCGGCGAGAAAGCCCTGGCGGCCATGATCAGCCAGACTCAAGATGATATTGCGCAGATAAAGAGCCTGCTCAAGGGGATAGACCGCAACAGAACTGACGCTGGCTTTTCCGACGTAGAACTCATGCACAACCTGATAGAGCATCTCATCGAGGAATCACCGCAGCCGGTGGGACGGCTGCGGAACACGTTGCTCGACGGACGTACCAGCGCCGACCACGATGAATGGCTGGAGCAGATGCTAGCCCGCCTGGAACGCACAGCGAGGCCCAGACAGTTACCGGCTAACCAGGTTACCGGCTAAACCAGGATGCAGGGGATGTCGGTGTTCTCGTCGGTCCAGTAGCTGGCACAGACGCGGTGGTAGCCGTCGGCGACGACCAGCGGGCCGCGATCGCTGCCGCGAAGCAGCAGGATGGGCGACAGGGGCTGGCCGGCGTAGACCTTGGCCAGGTCGTAGGTGGCCGCGTCCTTCAGCGACATGATCAGCGACAGGTAGTCTTCCGCGGCCTGGAAGTCGTGCTTCTCCGGCTTGGCAAGCCAGGTCACGGCCTGAGCCATCGCGGACCTCAGCGGTGCGCGGCGATGGCGATCGCCACCTTCTCGCGCACGTGCCCCGGCAGCTCATCCAGCGCGATCTGTGCGGTGGAGCCGGTGGCGCGGTCGGTCAGCTCGGCGGTCCCGGTGGCCAGACCTCGTTTGCCGACCGTGACGCGGAACGGGATGCCGACAAGTTCGGCGTCGCTGAACTTGACGCCGGCGCGTACCTTCCTGTCGTCCACGATGACCTCCACTCCCGCGTCGAGCAGCGCCTGGTACACCTTCTCCCCCGCGTCCGCGACGGCCGGGTCGTCCTGCTGGGCGATCACGACCACGGCCTCGAACGGCGCGACCGCGGCCGGCCAGATGATGCCCTTCTCATCGTGGTGGACCTCGACGATCGTGGCCATCGCCCGCTCGACGCCGATCCCGTAGCAGCCCATGACCGGGCGCAGCGGCTTGCCGTCCGGGCCGGACACGCTGATCCCGAGCGCGTCGCTGAACTTGTAGCCGAGCTTGAAGATGTGCCCGACCTCGATGCCGCGCAGCGCCTGCAGCGGCTCGCCGCAGCGGGCGCACGCCTCGCCCTGCGCCGCCTCGCGCAGGTCCGCCCAGTTGCCGACGGCGATGTCCCGCTCGACGTCTACGCCGCGCAGGTGGGTGTCGTCGACGTTGGCGCCGGTGTACATGCCGCGCCTGCCGCGCAGCGCCTCGTCGGCGAGGACCGGGTGCGCCCTGACTTTGGGAGACAGAGCACCGACCGCGCCGAGGCTGCCCGGCAGCGCGCCGAGCGCGGCACGGATCTCCTCGGGCTGCGCGGGCCGGATCGCGGCCGCGGCGGTGGCGTCGATGAGCTTCTGCTCGTTCAGCGCGTGGTCGCCGCGCAGCAGGACCAGGGTGAGGGTGCCGTCGATGAAGTAGACGAGGGTCTTGACCTGCCGGTCGGCCGGGGCCTGGTACCCGGTGGCGAGGTCTTCGATGGTCCGCACGCCGGGGGTCGGGAAAGATTCGGGGGCTGGAAGCACCACCGTTCGTTCGGAATAATCATCTACGGGCGCCAGCTGGGAGGTGGCCTTTTCTATGTTGGCCGCGTAGCCGCAGTTCGGGCAGTGGATGACGGTGTCCTCGCCGGCCTGCGCGGGGCAGACGAACTCGATCGAATCCGAGCCGCCCATCGTGCCGTTGGACGCCTCGGCCTGGATGGCGGGGATGCCGAGGCGCTCGAAGGACCGCTCGTAGGCCTCGCGGTGGCGGTTGAAGGACACGTCGAGCTCGTCCCAGCCGAGGTCGAAGCTGTAGGAGTCCTTCATGGTGAACTCGCGGGTGCGCATCAGGCCGGCCTTGGGCCGCGGCTCGTCGCGCAGCTTGGTCTGGAACTGGTACCACATCTGCGGCAGGTCGCGGTAGGACTCGAGCTCGGTGGCCAGGGTGGAGACGATCTCCTCGTGGGTCATGCCGAGGGCCAGGTCGGCGCCTTTGCGGTCGCGGAGCCGGAACATCTCCTCGCCCATCACCGCCCAGCGGCCGCTGCGCTGCCACAACTCGCCCGGGTGCATGATCGGCATCAGGATCTCCTGCGCCCCGACCCGGTCCATCTCCTCCCTGATGATCCCGATGACCTTGAGCCTGACCCGCTGGCCGAAGGGCAGCATCGAGTAGTGCCCGGCCATCAGCTGGCGGATGTATCCGGCACGGAGCAACAGGCGGTGGCTGGGCGCACCGGCATCCGCCGGGTCGTCGCGCAACGTCGGGATATGCATGGTGGACCAACGCATGATCTAAGACCCTCAACCTTTCCAGCCGTGCTCGCGCCAAGCCCGTAGTTTATCGTCAGCGCAGAAGGGATTTGTTCGCGCCGTGGAACCGATCAACCGGGCGTTCCGCCCGCCGACGGCCTCGATCATGTCCCGGAAGGCGTCGAAGGTGAACCGGACGTAGTGGGGTGCCTACGCACGCTTAACGGGCGCCGCCTTAAGGTTGCATTACGCTTCGCCGGACGTTCGGGACCTGCGGTTATGCCCCGATCTGGGCGGCCAGGCCGAGCAGGCTGGAGGCGTGCCTGTGTCCGTCGGGCGCCGGGCAGTAGCCGTACGGGTCGAAGTGGACCGGCTGCAGGCCCGCGGCGATCGCGCCGGCCACGTCGTACCTCAGGCTGTCGCCGACGAAAAGCACGGTGCTGCTCGCGGGCACGCCGAGCGCGTCGAGCGCGATGCCGAAGATGGCGGGATCGGGCTTGGCGACGCCGACCACCGCGGAGTCGACGATGACGCCGACGGGGACACCGGCTCCGCCTGCGGGCGGTGTGGCCGGTGTGGTCAGTTCGGCCGGTGTGGTCGGTTCGGCCGGGACGTAGCAGAGGCCCGCGGCGAGGAGCTGGCCCTGGACGGTGCCGTCGGAGTTGGACACGATGCCGAGCGGCAGGCCCAGGGCGGCCAGGGCGCGTAGGCCGTCCAGCGTCCCGGTGCCGGCGTACGCCCAGCTCAGGCCGGTGAACGCCGGGGCTAGCTCGGCGGCGAGCGCGGCGCACTGGCTCTCTGCCACGCCGCACGCGGTGACGTAGCCGAGCAGGTAGTCATGCCGCCAGGTTTCCGGGGTCGGCGGCGTGGCGGCCAGGTCCTGGCCCAGCATCGCCCGGTAGTGCGCCCGCTCCAGCGTGGTCAGGTCGGGCGAGAGGCCCGCGGCGCGCAGCGACGGCAGCGTGAGGTCAGGTTCGGGGAACAGCAGGACCCCGCCCGCGTCGAGGAGGATCGCACTGACCGGCGCAGTTGAAGTCACACCGGCACTATATGAGGCGCGCCAGCGCCCGCGGCGGCCCGGCGGGCTAGCGCCTCCCGGCGACTCCCAGCGCTTCCTGGCGACTCCCAGCCCTTCCTGGCGACTGCTAGCGCTTCCTGGCGACTCCGCACCAGGCTGTCACCTGGGCGGGGGCGTCCGGGTCGGGGCGAGGGCCGGGGCGCCACTGCTGAGGTTGCACGACGCCAGGGTCGATCAGGTCGAGCCCGTCGAAGAAGCGCGTGATCGCGGCGCGGTCGCGCATGGTCGCCTT
>JASHTQ010000466.1 GCA_030040475.1 Streptosporangiaceae bacterium | reverse complement strand
GTCGGCGGTGCTGGCCGACGGGTTGCGGTCGGCCGCGGGCCTGGCTTCGGCCATCCGCTCCCTCCCCTCTGGGCTCGCCGGGTTGACAACATCCTAGTACTGCGTATAGCTTACGCTGTATTGCGTATGACTTACGCAGAAAGCTCGGACTAATCGCGAGGAATTTACAGACATGGGTGAAGAGCTGGCGATACGGGCGGACGGGCTGGTCAAGGCCTACCGCGACGTGCGCGTGCTTGGCGGGGTCGACCTGCGGGTGCCGGCCGGGACCGTGTTCGCGCTGCTCGGGCCGAACGGCGCGGGCAAGACGACAATCGTGCGCATCCTGGCCACGCTGTCCGTGCCGGACGCCGGGGAGGCCAGGGTGGCGGGGTTCGACGTCGTGCGCGACCGCCGCGAGGTGCGCCGCCGGATCAGCCTCACCGGCCAGTTCGCCGCCCTGGACGCGGCGCAGACCGGCGAGGAGAACCTGCGGATGATGGGCAGGCTCGCCGGGCTGTCCCGGGCCGACGCCAGGCGGCGCGCGGCCGAACTGCTCGGCCAGTTCGAGCTTGCCGCGGCCGGGCGGCGCCGGGTGGGCAGCTACTCGGGCGGGATGCGGCGCCGGCTCGACCTCGCCGCGAGCCTCGTCGGCCGCCCGGCGGTGATCTTCCTCGATGAGCCGTCGACCGGCCTCGACCTGCCGAGCAGGCAGACGATGTGGCAGGTCATCGCCGACCTGGCGGGCTCGGGCGTGACCGTCTTCCTCACCACGCAGTACCTGGAGGAGGCCGATCGGCTGGCCGACGCGATCGCGGTCCTCGACGGCGGCCGCGTGGTCGCCGAGGGCACCGCCGCGCAGCTCAAGCGCCGGGTCGGCGCCCAGCGGCTGGACCTGACCTGCGTGACCGAGGCGGCCTGGGCGCAGGTCGCCCGGCGCTGCGGCGAGCGCGCGGTGCACCTGGACCGGGCGACGCTGACCGTCGGCGTACCGACCGGCGGCCACGCCGCGCAGGTGCGGGCGCTGCTCGACGCGGCCGACCCGGACCGGACCCTGATCGCGAGCTTCGCCGTGCGCGGCGCCACCCTGGACGACGTTTTCCTCACCCTCACCGGACACCCGAAGGAGACCGCTGATGTCTGACGCGCTCACCATGGCCGCCCGCAGCCTGCGGCTGTCGGTCCGCAGCCCGGACGCGCTGCTGACCGCCTTGTTCCTGCCCGTGATGCTGATGGTGGTGTTCGTCTACCTGTTCGGCGGCGCGGTCGACATCGGCACCAGGTACGTCGACTACGTGGTCCCCGGGGTGCTGTTGCTGTGCGCGGTGACCGGGGCGGGCACCACCGCGGTGACCGTCTGCCAGGACATGGCCGGCGGCATCATCGACAGGTTCCGCTCCATGGACGTGCCGGGCACGGCGGTGCTTGCCGGGCACGTGACCGCCAGCCTGCTGCGCAACATCGTCTCGACGGTGCTCGTCGCCGCGGTCGCGTTCGGCATCGGGTTCCGCCCGCACGCCTCCGCGGCCAGGTTCGCCGCCGCGCTCGGCGTCCTGCTGCTGTTCGTCGCCGCGGTCTCCTGGCTGGCCGCCGCGCTCGGCCTGCTGGTCTCCGCGCCCGAGGCGGCCAACGGGGCGATGTTCTTCCTGATGTTCTTCTGCTACGCGAGCAGCGCGTTCGTCCCGGTCGCCACGATGCCGTGGTGGCTGCGCGGGTTCGCCCGCAGCCAGCCGGCCACGCCGGTCACCGAGACCATCCGCGGGCTGCTGCTCCGCCAGCCTGTCGGTCCTCACCTGTGGCCCGCGCTGGCCTGGTGCGGCGGCATCCTGGCCGTCTCGATGCTGCTCAGCATGGTGCTGTTCGGCCGCCGCACGGCTTGAGCGTCCAGCTGAGGCAGGGCGCCTAGTTGAGGTTTCCCGGATTGACCGCTGGGATGGTGTCATGAAGATCCGCCAGATCGAGGCCGGGGAGCGTCCGGACATCAGCCTGAAGACCCAGGCCTACGGGTTCCAGCCCTCGCCGACCGCCAGCGAGCTGGTGCGCCGGATGCGGGAGGCGCAGAAGTACTACGTGAAGAACGTCACGCTCGTCGCGGAGGAGGACGGCGTGCCCGTGGCCGAGGTGTCGGCGATCCCGATGCACCAGAACGTGCGCGGTCGCGTACACTCCATGGCCGGCGTCGCCGGGGTGGCCAGCCTGCCGCTGGTGCGGCGCCGCGGCCACGTGCGGGCGCTGATCGTGGACCTTCTCGGCAGGATGCGCGATGAGGGCTGCGCGGTGAGCGCGCTGTACCCGTTCCGGCCCTCGTTTTACCAGCGGTTCGGCTATGTCGGCCTGCCCAAGGCACGGACGGTGACGTTCTCGCCTGCCGACCTGGCCGGCCTGCTGAAGCGGGAGCTGCCGGGGGAGGTCCGCTGGGAAGGGTCGGAATCCGGGTACGACAGCTACCGGGACTTCACCGGTCGGCTGCTGGCGGAGCGGCACGGGTTCGCGGTGCTGCCCGAGTACCGGACCGTGGAGCTGCGCGACGCCGGCGACCAATGGGTGGCCACCGCGTGGGACGGCGGCGAGCTGCTGGCCGCGGTGACCTACCGGATCAGCGGTTTCGGCGGCGAGCTGCAGGCCGGCGACCTGCTGACCCGCAGCCCGCTTGGCCGGGCCTTGCTGCTGCGGTTCTTCGCCGGCCATGCGGACCAGGTCGGCAAGGTCGTGGCGACGGTCCAGCCGGGGGAGATCCCCGAGCTGTGGGAGACCGACCTGGCCGCGGTGACGCAGGCCGCGGTCTCGTTCCCGCGCGCGGCCGCGCCGATGGCGCGGGTCCTGGCCGTGGAACCGCTGGCCGGAGCGTCGGTCGGGGCGGGCCAGGTGACCGTGGAGGTGACCGGCGACCCGTTCATCGGCGGCCGGTACCTCCTTGACGGCTCCTCGGGCGCGCTTGAGGTCACCCGCGGCACCCGGGAGCCGGAGGCCATGCTGACGGCGGCCGGGATATCGGGGCTCATCTACGGCGTGCTCGACCCGGACGAGGTGGCCATCCGCGGCTTCGGGCAGGTGCCGGCCGAGGTGGCCGCCCGGCTGCGGCAGCTGTTCCCCCGTCGCATCCCGTACCTGTTCGCGAGCTTCTAGGCGCGGAACGCTCGTCAGGCGAGATGGCCGGGCCGGGTCACCGTGCCCTGCCGCAGGAGCTCCAGGGCCCGGCCGGTGACCAGCGTGTCGGGATGGTCCGGGCCAAGGGCGCGGCGCCGGGCGTCCCGCACCTCGGCATACTGCCGGACGGCCGCGGCGCGCCTGCCCCGCCCGGCCAGCACCCACGCCAGCTCGTGGCGGGTCGTCAGCGTGTCCGGATGATCCTCGCCGAGGATGCGGCTGCGAGCCGCGACCAGCTCACGGTACTTCCGTTCCGCCTCGTCCCACCGGCCCTGGTTCGCGGCGGCCCAGGCCAGCTCGTGGCGGGTCATCAGGGTGCGCGGGTGGTCCTGGCCGAGCCGGTCCAGGCTCGCGGCGAGGACCTGCTCGAACAGCGGCTCGGCCTCGAGGTACCGGTCCTGGTTGGCGATGGCCCAGGCCAGCTCGTGCCGGGTAACGAGGGTGTCGGGGTGCTCCTCGCCCAGCGCGCGGCCGCGCTCGGCCAGCACGTCACGGTAACCGGCCTCGGCCTCGGCCCAGCTACCGCGGCTCGCGGCGACCCAGGCGAGCTCGTGCCGGGTGGCCAGGGTGTCGGGGTGATCCCAGCCGCAGGCGCGCACGCGATCCGCGAGCACGTCGCGGTAGATGGCTTCGGCCTGCGCCGCCTGCCCCCGCATGACCAGCGGCCAGCCGAGTTCGTGCCGGGCCCGCAGGCCGGCCGGGTCGGCGCGGCCGAGGCGCCCGGCCGCGCCGACCGCCGCGCGGCATAGGCTCTCGCCGGCCGGGATGGCCCCGCTCCAGTTGTGCGCGCGGGCCGTCAGCGTCACGGCGTCGACCAGCTCGCGTAGCTCCCGGTCGCCCAGGCGGGGCGCGGTCGCCGTGAGCAGGGCATGCAGGTGCGGCCCGAGGATCAGGTACCGGGGCCAGTCGGCGATCCGGTCGGCGTCCAGGCGGCCGACCGCGCCGACGACCAGCCCGGTCGCGGTATGGCCGACCAGTGCCGCCTCGGCCCGCCGGCCCGGGTCGTCGCCGTCGAGATCATCGAGCAGGTGCGCCCGGTTCGTGTCCGCGACTATCGGGTGCACGATGAGCGTGCGCCCGAGCGGAGCGCTGTCGTCCGGCGGCCGGCTGGTCACCAGGCTCATCCGCAGCAGGGCGTGCAGCCCGTCCTCCAGCCGCTGCTCCGCGGCGTTACGTGACGCCTCGGCGCAGGCCAGCAGCGAGATCAGCGTCTCGGGTACGAGCAGCCACAGCGGGATGGGCCGGGCGGGCGCATAGCACGCCAGGACGCGCAGCAGCGGCCGGGCCTGCGGGATGCCGCTCTGGGCGAGGGCGTCCAGTGACGCCTCCCAGGTACGCATGACGATCAGCCGGTCGTCGGCCGGCGGGTCCAGGGCCGGTCGTGACGTCAGCAGGCGGTGCCTGGTGCCGGGGTCGTCGAGAGCAAGCAGGTAGTCACCGAAGGATTTCCGCAGCGCCGCAGCGGAGCCGAGATAGGCGCCGGCCAGTTGCAGCGCCAGCGGGAGGCCGCCAAGCCGCCGGGCGAGCTGTCGGGCCGCCGCCTCGGTGCCCGCACCCGGCGCGCAGTCCATCAGGATCCTGGCCCCGTCGGCGTCTGCGACCGGGTCGACATGCACGATGCGGGCCTGCCGCCCCCAGGCGTCGGCGCTGCCGTCCCGGCTGGTCACCACCACGAGCCCGCGCGTCGCGGGCCGCAGCCATCCGGTGCCGTCCGCGGCCGACGGCCCCCGGGCGAGGACAGCCGGATCGTCGGCGTTGTCCAGCACAAGCAGCCACGGGCGGCGGACCCGGTTCAGCAGGGCCCACAGCCGGTCCGGCGCGTCGGCCGCATCGCCCGCGATGGCCTCGATGTCGGCCTGCGCCGCGCCGAGCTGGCGTGCGATCGTGACCAGGCCGCCGGTCAGGCTGGCCCGGTCGGCCGCCGACACCCACCAGGCACGGAGCCGCCGACGGTACCTGCCTGCCTGCCGGGACTGCTGGATGAGCGACGCGGCGACGGCGGACTTGCCGACCCCGCCCGGGCCGGCCAGCACGACCAGGGACCCGCGCGAGGCCCGCAGCAGCCGCCGCAGCGCCGCAAGCAGTTCGTCCCGGCCGCGGATTTCCGGCAGCCGCCCGACGGGCGCGAGCACGGGCAGGCCGCTGATGCGGGCCGTATCCGGGTGCGGCGCGGCCGTCGGAGCCGAGGCGAGCCGATCCGGTGCCTGGGTCTCATCCGGCGGATCCGGGTGATCCGGCAGGCAGATCCAGCCCTCGGCGGCGGTCTCCTTCACCGCCACCCGGACCCGCCGGTAGGCCGCGGGCCTGGCCTCCGGGCTGTTCCTGACCACTTCGTCGTAGAACCAGGACGAGACGATGAGCGCGAGCACGCCCCCGGACGCGGCCAGCGCCTCCCTGAGCGGCTGCGCGTCAGCCAGCCGGAAGGTCAGGTTGACCGCGGCGCCCGTCACGCCGTGCTCGTCGAAGCTGACCTCGCCGGCGTGCAGTGCCATCCGCAGCCGGATCCGCTCCTCCCGGTTGCGTCCGTCGTTGTGCGTGCGCAGGGCCTCGGCCAGCTCCCCCGGCAGCGCGTCGACGAAACGGGTCTTGGGCACCTCGGGCAGGGCAAGGAAGAGCACCCCGTCGCCCCGGTCTTCGGCGTGCCCCGCGTCCCACTCGATGCCGGCCGCGCGGAAGGCCTGACGCAGCGCCCGGTACAAGCCGTCGCGCACGATCACCTGGTGCGCGTTGGTCCGGCACCGATCGGTGAACCCCTCGACGTCCACCACGAGAACGGTCCGGTGTACCGGAGGCTTCGGGCGTTCCATCTGACCTCGTGCGAACGGGAACTAACCGACAGTAAGGCTCTCCCGACAGCATCCCACTCCCGGGCCGGCGGTGCCCTGCCTTGGGGTCACCCGGCGGGGGCCGCGGGA
>JASHTQ010000465.1 GCA_030040475.1 Streptosporangiaceae bacterium | reverse complement strand
GGCGCTGATCGCGTCATCGACCAGCACGTACACGTAGACGAACAGATCCTCGGTTGGCAGCATGGAAGGGGGCCTCTGCAGGACAAGGGACTCGACACCCACTTGTCTCTCGCAGAGGCCACCTCACGTCAAGGCCGGACCGGGATCAACCCACATAACGCGCCTAAGGCGTAAGCCTCCATGGCCATGCGATCCCGGAATGTATCAAGGTCAGCCGCCCTAAGCTCCTATGTTGGTGCTGTTGAGTACTGCTGCCACGCGTCTGATCTCGTCTCCGAATGAGCGGGGGAGTTTTAACGATGAGAGTCCTCGTTGCCGGTGATCGCGGCTACATTGGAGCCGTAATGGTCCCGTTCCTGCGTGAGGCCGGACACCAGGTGGACGGGCTCGACGTTGGCCTGTATGAGGGATGCGACTTCGGCGTCGCGCCAGAGGGCCTCGGCGCGCGGCCGGCGCGTGACATCAGGGACGCCGAGGCGGGCAAGTTGGCCGACTACGACGCGGTGATCTGCCTGGCCGCGCTGTCCAACGACCCACTCGGTCACCTCAACCCGGCGGCGACGTACTCGATCAATCACGAGGGGACGCTACGCCTAGCCCGGGCCGCAAAGCAGGCCGGTGTCGAGCGCTTCTTGTTCGCATCCTCCTGCAGCCTTTATGGCGCTGCCGGCTCACAGGCTGTAGCCGAAGACGCGGAATTGTTCCCGGTCACGCCCTACGGCGAGACCAAGGTGCTTGCCGAGCGCGACCTGTCGCTGCTGGCTGACGACGCGTTTAGCCCGAGCTACCTTCGTAATGCCACTGCTTACGGCGCCTCGCCGCGGCTGCGCCTCGATATTGTCGTGAACAACCTCACCGCCGTCGCGATGACCACTGGTCAGGTGCGCCTGGAAAGTGACGGATCGCCCTGGCGGCCTCTGGTGCACATCGAAGACATCAGCCGGGCATTCCTCTCCGTACTCGAGGCCCCGCGTGAACTCGTACACAACGAGGCGTTCAACGTTGGCCGCATGGAGGACAACGTCCAGGTCAAGGACATTGCTGAGTTGGTTCGCGACGCGGTGCCGGGTTCGAAGGTCTCGCTCGCCGAAAATGCTGGGCCGGACCTGCGCAACTACCGCGTCGATTTCTCCAAGCTGACCGGAACCTTCCCCGATCTGAACTTGCAATGGAGGGTGCGGGACGGCGTCAACGAACTCGTCGGAGCCTACGCTAGGCATGGCCTGACCTACGAAGACTTCATGTCGGCGCGCTTCGTCCGGCTGCGTCGGATCCGTGAGCTCCTCGCGGCCAGCCTCGTTGATGAGATGCTGCGCCGCCAGACCAGCGGGCCTTTCCCGGTGCCGGACGCACGGGTCCCGCACGAGGCACGTTGATGAGAAATCCTCGGCTTTGGTATAGCCATCTCGGCTTTACCGGCCGGAGAGGCCCCTGCCTGTTATTTGATGTGGCTAATTCCCTACTTCGCTCAGACGATTTCGAGCTGCGGGATCGGGAAGACCAGCCTTCCCCCCCATGACCGGACGTAGTCGAGCTGGCTACTTATCTCCTGCCGCAGGTTCCACGGCAGCACGAGAACGTAATCGGGCTTGGTCTCGGCAAGACGTTCCGGCGCATAGATCGGAATATGGGTCCCAGGCAGGTACTTGCCCTGCTTCACCGGGGACCTGTCCACCGTGTAGGAGAGCAGGTCCGACCGGATGCCGCAGTGGTTGAGGAGCGTGTTGCCCTTCCCCGGAGCGCCGTAGCCTGCCACCGACCTGCCTTCGCGTGACGCGGTGAGTAGGAAGTCGAGCAGGTCGCCCTTGATCTTCAAGACCGCGGGCGCAAATCCCTGGTGACCGGTGATGGTATGCAGCCCCGCGGCCTCCTCCGCAGCAAGCACCGTCTTGACCCGTTCAGTCGGCTCGCCAGCGGCCTCGCCCGGGCTGGCGTAAACGCGCAGCGAGCCGCCGTGGGTATCGAGTTCGTCTACGTCGATCACACGCAACCCTGCCGCCGCTAGCGCCCTGGCGGAGGTCAGCAGGGACAGGTACGAGAAATGCTCGTGGTAGATCGTGTCGTATTGGCGACGTTCTATCAGGCGAAGCAAATGCGGGAATTCAAGCGTGACCAGACCTTCGTCTTTGACCAGTGCTCGCAGGCCTGCTGCGAAACCGCGGATATCCGGCACATGGGCGAAGACATTATTCCCGGCCACCAGGTCGGCTCGGCCATGCTGCGCCGCGATCTGGCGGCCGGACTCGGCACCTAGGAACTTAGTTTCCGTGAGAATGCCCCGCGCACGGGCCACCTCGGCTACGTTTGCGGCCGGCTCGACACCGAGTACCTGAATACCCATCGCCTTGAAATGCTGCAGCAGATAGCCATCGTTGCTAGCTACCTCCGTGACAAGGCTATCGCGGGTCAGGCCGAGCCGACCGATCATCGTCTCCGCGTATCGTTTCGCATGCGCTACCCATGAGTCGGAATACGAGGAGAAATAAGCATAGTCAGAGAAAATATCCTCACCGGATACATAAGCGGGGAGCTGTACGAGCAGACATGCGTCGCATAGCCGGACGTGAAGTGGATAGAAGATTTCCGGATCGTCCAGGCGCGCTTCGGAGATGTAGCTTTCACACAGCGGAGACATCCCGAGGTCGACGAACGTACGGGTAAGCTGGGCACCGCACAGACGGCACTCATGCTGCGATGACATGATCCCCCTAATCCTGGCAGGTCAACGGCCAGGTCAACTTGTGCTCGACCGGCGAGTAGACATCGAGTCGCCTGGTTCATGAAGTCCCCATGGTCGCATGCTAGGCGCTCAGCCCGAAGCGCTCGGAAAGGAAGTCGACCAGCGCGCTGGCGCAGGCGAGCGGCGAGAACGTCTCGACACGCTCGCGGCCCAACTCGGCGTAATGCGCCCGCACCTCCGGCCGCAGCATGGATTCCATGGCCTCTGCGAGCTTCTTCGGATCGCTCGGTGGCACCAGCAGGCCGTACTTGCCGTCCTCCGTCACGTAGCGAGGCCCGCCGCCTAGCGAGTCCGCGGTGATCACCGGGCAGCCGACGCTCATCGCTTCGGTCAGCACCTGCGCGAACCCGTCCTCGTCCGAGGAGTGTACCAGCGCCCAGGCGTGGGCCGCGTAGGGCAGCACGTCGCTGACCCACCCTGTCGTCTCGGCTCGGGCAGTGAGCCCGAGCCGACGGATCTGGTCGTCGGCGAGAGATCGGTCCGGTCCCTGGCCTACGATCAGCAGCCTGGCGCCGTGGCTGTCGCCGAGTTCGGCGAACGCGTCGATGAGCAGGTCCACCCGCTTGACGCGGAGCAGGTTTCCGATGTTCACGAACACCGGGGGCTCCCCCGACTCCAGCCACGGATGAGGGGGCAAAGCCGGAGCCCCGTCGTACTTGGGGATGGGGTTGGGAACCAGCGCAGCTGACGATGGTTTCAGTCCGCATGACTGGACGGCATTGTCCCGTACCGACGGCGAGGGCGCGACCAGACCGTCAGCGAAACGGTAGCAGGCCTTCGCGAGGTACTTGTTGTCGCGCCGGTTGAGCTTGTGGCACAGCTCGACGAACTGGTCCTGAGCCAGCACGACTTTGCCCCGCCAGCGAGTCGGTGTGCGGGCCAGCCAAGCCGCCGCCAGTCCCACGAAATTAGCGTGCACCTGACGCGTGATCAGCACGTCCGGCTGCTCCGTCCGGAGATACCTGACAAGGCTCGGCACCGAGCGCGACACCCTCTCGACGCCGAGACGGTGGATACGGACCTCAGGCGGAAGCCACGGTGGCGGCGGGTCGTTGCTGTAACACACGATGGTCGTCTCGACCTGTCCGGTCTCCATGAGGCCGACGGCGAGCCTGCTGACCACGTTGGCATGCGCCCGCTTGCTCGGGCTGTCGACAAGAAAAGCCAACTTGATCATCATGGCCCTCCCACCGGAATCCGTACCTGCATCGCGTCCTCTCCTGGCCCAGCTCGCGCAAGGTATTACAGCCTCGGAAAATAGGAGCACTCAGTGAGTGACGGTGATACCAGTAACGGCTTACCGAGGTATGCCGCTGCCAGAGCACTCCGCAAGGCCGGAATCCCGAAACGATCGCCCAGCCGGGCACGGGCCGTCACGGCCATCCGCGCGGCGAGCGCGGGCCGGTCGAGGAGATACCGTACCGCATCGGCAGCCAGGTCTGGACGCTGCGGCGGCACCAGTAGTCCGGTCTCTCCGGGCACCACCACGTCGGCGACGGCGTTCACGGCGGTCGCCACCACCGGGATTCCGCACACCATGGCCTCAATCACTACGGTAGGCAGCCCCTCGTAACGGCTCGTCAACGCGAATACGTCGAAGGCCGGTAGTATCTCCGGCACGTCGGCCCGTTCGCCGGCTAGGACGATGCGCCCGGCCGGCTGCGCCCTCGCCAGGCGGCTGATGTGCTCGGCCAGTTCGCCTCCGCCCACCCAGACGCCGACAGCGCCTGCTCGGCCCAACCGGGCGATCATCTCCAGGAAATCCTCCGGTGCCTTCTGGTACGCGAGGCGGCCAACTGCGCCGACCACGGTGGCGCCGGAGGGGATACCGAGAGCACTGCGTGCGCGTTCCCTGGCTCCCGGCATATGCGCGGGCAGCTCCGTTTCGGCTAGGCCCTCCACGGCCACTCCTATGGTGCGGACCCGCTCCGGTGCGATCAGCCTGCGCCGGACTGCCTCGACCGCCACCCCGGTTCCGACACACAGGGCCACGTCGGTGATGCGACCAAGGCGTCGCTCGACGGCAACGTATGCGCGGCGCCGACCGCGTGACTGAAATTCATGGAAAGGGAAGCCGTGGTAGGTATGAACGATCCGCGGCACGGCGGCGCGGCGGGCCGCCGTGCGGCCGAGCGCCCCGGCCTTTGCTGTATGCGTGTGGGCGACATCAAAAGGCCGGTCCGTCAGCAGCTCGGACAGCGCGCGCAGCGCCTTCAGGTCGCTGCGAGGATCGATCGGCGTGCGTAGCGCCGACTCCATGATGACCTCGAGGCCAGCCGCGGCCGCCTCATCCAGCAGATGGTTCCCACTGCCGGTAATGATTGTCACCTGGAAGTGACCGGGATCGAGTGCCTTGGCCCCGCGCACCGTGAGTACGCCGGCACCGCCCTCCAGCCGGGTGATGAGGGTCGCCACTCGAAGCGGGCGTCGGGCGGATCCGATATCGCTCATAATCCAGCCGCGCAGCCTGCGCCTACGCCAGCAACGAACCGGCTAGCCCTTGCAATCACCACGACATGATAGTGCTTTCCAGCCGACCATCCGGTTGCCCGGCCGAGCACTGCCGAGCAGGTGGCCAGGCTGGCGCACCGTCGCAGACTACCGCCGCTGGCGGCGGCGTCCTGCCATGATTCGCTCGTAGAGGTCATCGATTTGCCGGGCGACCGACTCCATGCCGTAACGGTCGAAGACCGCGCTGTCGGGTTGTCGCGGCTGCGGGCCGGCTTCGACCGCCTTGCGGATCTCTTCCCGCATCGCCTCGACGGTGCCCGCCACCTGCCTGGCCTGACCGGTCTGGACTCCGTCGAGCGCCGGGCAGACCGTGTAGACCACGGGCAGGCCGCTGGCCATCGCCTCGAGGATGGCCAGCCCGAACGTTTCCTGGACTGA
>JASHTQ010000464.1 GCA_030040475.1 Streptosporangiaceae bacterium | reverse complement strand
CGTGACCTGGTCGGTGCCGAGGATCCGCACCGGGCGCAGCCAGAACCGCAGGATCAGCCGCCGCGTGTGCCCGGACGCGGACGGCTCGGGGGGCTCGCCCTGCGCCCACTTGGAGATCGCCACCATGTTGCCGCGCACCCGGCGGTCGGCCGCCACGAGCGCGGCGCCCTCGCCGGCCAGGTCGAACGCGTCCAGGTCGGCCTCGTCTGCGTGGACCACCACCTCGACGCCCGGCAGCTCGCCGAGTTCGCGCAGTTCCTTGGTGGTGAACTTGGCGAACGCGGGGCCGCGCCTGCCGATCACGTGCACCTCGCGCACCTTGCTCGCGTGCAGGGCGTCCAGGACCGGCTGCGGCACGTCGGTGGGGTGCAGCTCCGCCGGGTCGCGGGCCAGGATCCTGGCCACGTCGACGGCCACGTTGCCGACGCCGATCACCGCGACCGACTCCGCGTCGAGGGTGAACGCGCCGGCTTCCACGTCCGGGTGGCCGCAGTACCAGTTCACGAAGTCGGTCGCCGCGTGGCTTCCCGGCAGCTCCTCGCCGTCGATGCCCAGCCTGCGGTCCCGCATCGCGCCGGTCGCGTAGATCACCGCGTCGTACGCGGACAGCAGCTCGTCCCTGGTGACGTCCTCGCCGAGGTGCACCCCGCCGACGAAGCGGACATCCGGGCTCTCCAGCACCTTGCGCAGGTACTGCGCGATCGACTTGATCGACTTGTGGTCGGGCGCGACGCCGTAGCGGACCAGGCCGTACGGCGTCGGCAGCCGGTCGATCACGTCGACGCGGACGGGCACCGGTGCGGGCAGCGCGGCGGCCTGCTTCACCAGCGCCTCGGCGGCGTACAGCCCGGCAGGACCAGAGCCGACCACGGCTACGTTCAGCATAGAAACTTAAATTACTCGACCATTCGCTGTTCCGCTGCAGGCGCGGGCGCGGGCGCGTCGCTGCCGAGGGCGTCGCCGGATGACCGGCGGGCCACCGCCTCGGTGATCTGCAGGGCGAGCTGCTGCGGCGTCAGGCCCGCCTCCTCGAGCACCTCCTCGCGCTGGCCGTGGGAGAGGAACTCCTGCGGCAGCCCGAACGCCTTCACCGGCACGTCCACGTCGTGGTCGCGAAGCAGCCTGGCCACCGCGTCGCCGAACCCGCCCACGCGCCCGTTGTCCTCGACGGTGACCACGAGCCTGTGCTGCCGCGCGGCGCCGACCAGTGCCTCGTCGACCGGCTTGGTCCACCGCGGGTCCACCACGGTGACGCCGATCCCGTGGCCGGCCAGCCGGTCCGCCACCTCAAGGCCGGTCAGCGCCATCGTGCCCGCGCCGACGAGCAGGACGTCGTTGCCGAGCCCGGCCGCGGGCTCGCGCAGCAGGTCCATGCCGCCGAGCCTGGCGACCGCCTCGACCTCGCCGCTCAGCTTGCCCCTGGGGAACCTGATCGCGGTCGGCCCGTCGCAGACCTCGACCGCCTCGTCCAGCAGCTCGGCGATCCGTTTCGCGTCCCGTGGCGCCGCGATCTTCATGCCGGGGACGAGCTGCAGGATCGACCCGTCCCACATGCCGTGGTGGCTGGCGCCGTCCGGCCCGGTCACCCCGGCCCGGTCCAGCACCAACGTCACCGGCAGCCGGTGCAGCGCGACGTCCATCAGCGTCTGGTCGAAGGCCCGGTTCAGGAACGTCGCGTAGATCGCCACCACCGGGTGCAGGCCGGCCATGGCCAGCCCGGCCGCGCTTGTCACCGCGTGCTGCTCGGCGATGCCCACGTCGTAGATCCGGTCCGGGTACGCCGCGGCGAACATCGCAAGGCCGGTCGGGTGCAGCATCGCCGCGGTGATCGCGACCACGTCGGGCCGGCGCGCGCCGATGGCCACCATCTCGTTGCCGAACACCCAGCTCCCCGTCCCGGGCTGAGCCCCGGCGGCGGGTACCTGGTGCAGGCAGTCCACCTCGTTCTGCTCCGCCGCCGGGTAGCCGAACCCCTTCTTGGTGATCACGTGCACGAGCACCGGCCCGCCGAAGTCGCGGGCGCGCCGCAGGGCGTGCTCCAGCATCCGCTCGTCGTGCCCGTCGATCGGGCCGACGTACTTCAGGCCCAGGTCCTCGAACATCACCTGCGGCTGCAGGACGTCCTTGATGCCCTTCTTAATTCCGTGCAGCGTGCCGTACAGCGGCACGCCGACCAGCGGGGCCCGCGACACCGTGGTCTTGATGTAGTCCAGCACGTTCTCGTACCGCTGCGAGACCCTGATCGCGGCCAGGTGCTCGGCCAGGCCGCCGATCGTCGGCTGGTAGGACCAGCCGTTGTCGTTGACGATCATGACCAGGCGCGAGTCCTTGGCGGCGGCGATGTTGTTCAGCGCCTCCCAGGCCATCCCGCCGGTGAGGGCGCCGTCGCCGATGATCGCCACCACGGTCCGGTCCGGGTCGCCGCGCAGCTTGTACGCCTTGGCCAGGCCGTCGGCGTAGGACAGGCTGGTGGAGGCGTGCGAGTTCTCCACCAGGTCGTGCTCGGACTCCGCCCGGCTCGGGTAGCCGGTGATCCCGCCGCGCTGGCGCAGCGTGCCGAACTGAGCGAACCGGCCGGTGAGCAGCTTGTGCACGTAGGACTGGTGCCCGGTGTCGAAGACGATCTTGTCCTTCGGCGAGTCGAAGACGCGGTGAACCGCGATCGTGAGCTCGACCACGCCGAGGTTCGGGCCGAGGTGCCCGCTGGTCTTGGCCACCATCGGCCCCTGCGCCCACTCGATGAGGACGTCGCGGATCTCCGCGGCCAGCCGGGTGAGCTGATCCTGGCTGAGTTCCTTCAGGTCCTCCGGGCCGTTGATGTGCTCGAGCAAGGTCACGTCGGCTGCTCCTCACGTCCTGTGCGGGCCTGATGGGAACACGAACGACCTGAGTCTACGGCCGCAGCCTGCAGATAGCTCGTGGCCATCGCCCGGTAACCGACACGCGTGTCGGGGTTTAGGCTCTGCTGGCCCCTCTGCGGATGTTGCGTGCGTCCCGTTCCCCTGACTCGTCTTGACCCGCGGCGGGGAGAACGAGCGGCCGGGCGGCAAGGGCGCCGACGGCGATGCCGGCGACCGCGAGGACCAGGAGCAGCGCAATCGGGATGCCCCAGCTGCCGGTGGCCGTGTGCAGCAGGCCGACCTCGAGCGGCCCGGCGCTCGAGACCAGGTAGCCGACCGACTGCGCGAAGCCGGACAGCGAGGCGGCGACGCCCGGATCGGGAGCCCTGGCCATCATGAAGAAGATCGCGAGCGCAAGGCAGGATCCCTGGGCGAGGCCGAGCAGGAACGTCCAGATGGCGGCCAGGCTCACCGGCGCCCACAGGCACGCGACCAGGCCGAGCCCCATCAGCACCATGCTCGGTATCACCAGGGCGCGCTGGTCGGGGCTGCGGTGGGCCAGGGCGGGCACGAAGAACGCGGCGGCCATGTTGCCCGCGCCCATCAGCGCGAGCAGGTTGCCCGCCTCCACCGCCGACGTGCCGCGGTCCTGGAAGATCGTCGGCAGCCAGGACAGCGCCGCGTAGTAGAGCAGGCTCTGCAGGCCCATGAACCACATGACCTGCCAGGAGAGCGCGTACCTGTAGACCTTGAGGTGGCCGGCCGACCTGGTAACGGCGCCGCGCTCGGCGAGGCCGGGCGCGCGGTACCTGAGCTGCGGCAGCCACAGGAGCATGGCCAGCGCGGCCGGTCCCGCCCACACGCCGAGCGTGATCGCGATCGATCCGCCGGAGGCGTGGTACAGCGGCACGCTCAGCAACGAGGAGGCAATCGCGCCGACGGACAAGGCGGTCAGGTAGACGCCGACGAGGAGCCCGGCGCGTTCCGGCCAGCGCCGCTTGACCAGGCTGGACAGCAAGACGTTGAGGATGCCGATCGCGCTGGCCGCCAGGATCGTGCCGGGGAACAGCAGGGCGCCGGGCCACAGGCCGCGCACCAGCATGCCCGCGGCGAGCACGCCGAGGGCGGCAAGCAGGGTCACCTCCTCGCCGAACCGCCTGTTCAGCCACGCCGCGAACGCCGAGGCCACGCCGAAGCAGATCACCGGCGTGGCCGCGAGCAGCGACAGCGTTGCCGACGACAGGTGCAGCCGCGAGGCCAGGTCGGGAAACAGCGGCGGGAGGTTGGTGATCGCGGTGCGCAGGTTCAGCCCGGCCGCCGCCACGGCCACCACGAGCAGCGCGGTGTGGTATGACCGGCGTCGGCCGGCCGCCGGATTGTCAGGCATCAACGTCAGGGTATGAGCAGCAGCTTGCCCGTGGTGCGGCGGGCGGCGAGGTCCTGCTGTGCCCGGGCCGCGTCGGCCAGCGGGTAGCTGCCGCCGATCCGCACGTCGAGTTCGCCGCTGGCCACCTGGTCGAAGACCTCGCGCGCCCGCCACCGCAGTTCCGCCTCGTCCGCGATGTAGTGGGCGAGGGTGGGCCTGGTGAGGAACAGCGACCCGCCGGCGTTGAGCCGCTGCGGGTCCAGCGGCGGCACCTGCCCGCTCGCGGCGCCGTAGAGGACCATCGTGCCGCGTGGGCGCAGCGCCGCAAGGCTGTCGTCGAAGGTGTCCTTGCCGACACCGTCGTAGACGACAGTCGCGCCCCGGCCGCCGGTGACCTGCGCGACGACCTCGCGGAAGCCGTCGTAGCCGGTGACGTGGTCGGCGCCGGCGTTGCGCGCGAGCTCGTGTTTCTCTCCGCCCGGGCCGCCGGAGGTCGTGGCGATCACGATGCCGCCGCGCCGCTTCACCATCTGGGTGAGCAGCAGCCCCACTCCCCCGGCGGCCGCGTGCACGACGGCGATATCGCCGTCCCGCACCGGGTAGGTGCTCGTCACGAGGTAGTGCGCGGTCAGTCCCTGCAGGATCACGGCCGCCGCGACCTGCAGGCTGATCTCCTCGGGCACCGGCACGGCGCGATCGGCGGGCAGCGCGACCTGCTCCGCGTAGCCGCCGGTGCCGCCGGCGCCGCCGGTCCAGGCCACCCGGTCGCCGACGGCGAGTCCGGTCACGCCGTCGGCCGCGGCGGCCACCGTGCCCGCGCCCTCCATGCCGGGGACGAACGGCAGTTCCTGGCGGTAGCCGCCGACGCCCTCGCGCTGGTAGATGTCGGCGAAGTTCACCCCGGCCGCGGCGACCTCGACCACGACCTGCCCGGGGCCGGGCCGCGGCGCCGCCCGTTCGGCCACGCTCAGCACCTCGGGGCCGCCCAGGCGCTCGACGATGATCACGCGCATGCTCGGACCCTTCCTCTCGCCTGCTGCCAGACCGGTCTTCAAGCCTAATGCCTTCGACGCTCCCGCCCTGGTCCCCATCGATGCCCCGGTTGGAGTGCCCGGTGACCGCCTCTTCGTGGTCTGGATACCGTCCAGCCGCTTGATGAACATCAGGTGGGTGCCAACTACATCCGAGGAGATGGTTGATCGACGAAAGCCTCC
>JASHTQ010000463.1 GCA_030040475.1 Streptosporangiaceae bacterium | reverse complement strand
TCCCCGGCGGCAGCGCGGTGGAGTGCACGAACACCTCGCCGCCGTCGTCGCGGGCGAGGAAACCATACCCCTTGTCGGAGTCGTACCACTTGACCTTGCCGGTAGGCACGCGCAGACCTCACGTCGGGAACAGAACTGACAACAACCAGCGATCAACCGACCGACAGGATGCTATGGGCACTTCTAAGGCTATCGGTCCGGCGCCGCACACCGCAGCTTGGTTATCGGCGGGCTAGGAACCTTTAGTCCGGCCTCACACGTTCGGATGGTGCTGGGACGGGATCGCGTGCGAGGCCGGAGATCGGGCGCGATCGCTCCGCATGGCAGACCGCAGTGGGCCTATACCCAGCGCTTTTGCCAGGAAACATTGCGGAGCACGAACGGCCCGGGGAATCCCCGGGCCGTTCGCCTGACCGTGACTTCTACAGGATCAGAAGTCCATGTCACCGCCGCCGCCAGGCGCGGCGGGGACCTTCTCCTTCTCCGGCTTCTCCGCGATCACTGCCTCGGTGGTGAGGAACAGCCCCGCGATCGAGGCCGCGTTCTGCAGCGCCGACCTGGTCACCTTGGCCGGGTCGATGATGCCCGCCTTGAACATGTCGACGTACTCGCCGTTCGCGGCGTTCAGGCCCTCGCCACCAGGCAGGGTCTTGACCTTCTCGACCACCACGCCGCCCTCGAGGCCGGCGTTGACCGCGATCTGCTTGAGCGGCTCCTCGACCGCGCGGCGCACGATCGCCGCACCGGTCGCCTCGTCGCCCGTCAGGTCGAGCTTCTCGAAGGCGGCCCGGCCGGCCTGGAGCAGCCCGACGCCGCCACCGGCGACGACACCCTCCTCGACCGCGGCCTTCGCGTTGCGCACCGCGTCCTCGATGCGGTGCTTGCGCTCCTTCAGCTCGACCTCGGTGGCCGCCCCGGCCTTGATGACCGCGACGCCGCCGGCCAGCTTGGCCAGCCGCTCCTGCAGCTTCTCGCGGTCGTAGTCGGAGTCGGTGTTCTCGATCTCGGTCTTGATCTGGTTGACCCGGCCGGCGATCTGGTCGGCGTCGCCGGCCCCGTCGACGATCGTGGTCTCGTCCTTGGTGACCACGACCTTGCGGGCCCGGCCGAGCACGTCGAGGTCGACGCTCTCCAGCTTGAGGCCGACTTCCTCGCTGATGACCTGGCCACCGGTCAGGATGGCGATGTCACCGAGCATGGCCTTGCGGCGGTCGCCGAAGCCGGGGGCCTTGACGGCCACCGACCTGAACAGGCCGCGCATCTTGTTGACGACCAGGGTCGCCAGCGCCTCGCCCTCCACGTCCTCGGCGATGATGGCCAGCGCCTTGCCGGACTGCACAACCTTGTCCAGCAGCGGCAGCAGGTCCTTGTTCGCCGAGATCTTGGAGTTGACCACGAGGATGTACGGGTCCTCAAGGACCGCCTCGAGCCGCTCCGGGTCGGTGACGAAGTAGGGCGCGATGTAGCCCTTGTCGAAGCGCATGCCCTCGGTGAGCTCGAGCTCCAGGCCGAAGGTGTTGGACTCCTCGACGGTGATGACGCCTTCCTTGCCGACCTTGTCCATGGCCTCGGCGATCATCTCGCCGATGGCCGTGTCACCGGCCGAGATGGAGGCGGTGGAGGCGATCTGCTCCTTCGTCTCCACGTCCTTGGCGAGCTTGGAAAGCTCCTCGCTCACCCGCTCGACGGCCGCCTCGATGCCCTTCTTGAGCGACATCGGGTTGGCGCCCGCCGCAACGTTGCGCAGGCCCTCGCGCACAAGCGCCTGGGCCAGCACGGTGGCCGTCGTCGTGCCGTCGCCGGCCACGTCGTCGGTCTTCTTCGCTACTTCCTTGACAAGCTCGGCGCCGATCTTCTCCCATGGGTCCTCGAGCTCGATCTCCTTGGCGATGGACACGCCATCGTTGGTGATCGTGGGTGCGCCCCACTTCTTCTCGAGCACCACGTTCCGGCCCTTCGGGCCGAGGGTTACCTTCACGGCGTCGGCGAGCTGGTTCATACCGCGCTCGAGGCCGCGCCTGGCGTCCTCGTCAAACGCGATCATCTTCGCTGCCATAGGCTCCAGTCCTCCGTGGCGTACGCGCGGATCGAGCCGACGCCCGCGACGGCCGGCACCCGCACGGACAGTCCCTTCCTGTCCGCGTGACGTGCCTCATCGCCCGATCCCGCCATCATGCTGGCACTCACACTAGGAGAGTGCCAGTCATCATGTTTAGCACTCTCAGGGGGAGAGTGCAAACGCACGGGGAAATCAGATCGGCCCGGCCCCTGGAGGGGCCGGGCCGTCCGACTGAACCCGGCAGATCCGCGGCCCAGGCCAACCGGGGCCGCCGAACGACCTAAGAGACCACGCGAACCTTGTCAGCCTGCGCGCCGCGGTCGCTTTGCGTGATCTCGAACTCCACCCGCTGTCCCTCGTCGAGGGTGCGGTAGCCATCCGACTGGATCGCTGAGAAGTGGACGAAAACGTCCTTGCCACCGTCGACGGCGATAAAGCCGTATCCCTTGTCCGGGTTGAACCATTTGACGGTGCCCTGAGCCATTCCAAACAACTCCCTAACTGCGCTCGGGCCTCGAGCCCCGCCCTTGCAACCGCGGAACCCGTCGATCGCGAAGGGCGAGAACGGCCGGGCGCACTGCACCCGACCTCATCCCCGTCCGACGCGACCGGAACTGACCTTACCCTGTACCGAGCGCGTCTGGCGCCACTTACCCACCAATCACGCCATCTGGCCCAGGCCGGCGTTCGCTACCGGCGCACCGCCAGCCACCGCGGGAATGACAGAAACCTGCGCTCCTGCAGGCACTTGCGTGTCCAGGCCGTGGGCAAAGCGCACGTCCTCGTCGCCCACGTAGACGTTGACAAACCTACGCAGTTTGCCGCCGTCATCGACGATCCGCCCGCCGATGCCGGGGTAGGCGCCGTCCAGGCTGGCGATGACCTCGCGGAGGGTGCCCTCGGTCGCCGGCACCTCGGCCGCGCCGCCCGTGTACGTCCGCAGGATGGTAGGGATCCGAACGGACACGGTCACGAGACCGCCTCCTGGAACGCCTCGAGGGTCGCCCTGATCGGGGCCGGCACGGGGAGCGCCCCGGTCACCGCGTCCAGCGTCTTGAGCCCGTCACCGGAGTTGATGATCACGGTCTCCGCGTCCGGGTCGAGCCGGCCCTCGGCGAGCAGCTTGCGCGCCGTGGCCAGGGTGACCCCGCCCGCGGTCTCGCCGAAGATGCCCTCGGTCTGCGCGAGCAGCCGGATCGCCTCGACGATCTCGGCGTCGCCGACGTCGGCGATCGCGCCGCCGGTCCGCCGGGCCACGTCGAGCGCGTAGGGCCCGTCGGCCGGGTTGCCGATGGCCAGCGACTTGGCGATCGTGTCCGGCCGGACCGGGCGCACCACGTCATGCCCGGCGGCGAACGCGGCCGATACCGGCGAGCAGCCCGTCGCCTGGGCACCGAACACCCGCCACGGCTGCTCGCCCACCAGGCCGAGCGAGGTCAGCTCGGCGAAGCCCTTGTCGACCTTGACCAGCTGCGCCCCGGAGGCGATCGGCACCACGACCTGCTCGGGCAGCCGCCAGCCGAGCTGCTCGGCGATCTCGAAGCCGATGGTCTTGGACCCCTCGGCGTAGAAGGGCCGCACGTTGACGTTGACGAACGCCCAGTCCTCGTGCTCGCCGGCCAGCTCGGACGCCAGCCGGTTCACGTCGTCGTAGGTACCGTCCACGGTGACGAACGTGCCGCCGTAGACCGCGGTCGTGATGATCTTCTGCAGCTCGAGGTCGGCGGGCACGAGCACCACCGACCTGATCCCGGCCCGGGCCGCGGCGGCCGCGACCGCGTTCGCCAGGTTGCCTGTCGACGGGCAGGCGAGCACCTTGAAGCCGAGCTCGGTGGCGGCCGCCAGCGCCACCGCGACCACCCGATCCTTGAACGAGTGGGTCGGGTTGCCCCGGTCGTCCTTGATCCAGAGCCTGCGCATGCCGACGGCGTGGGCCAGGTTGTCGGCCCGGATCAGCCTCGTGTAGCCGGGTTCCGTGGTCGGCCGGAGCGCGATGTCGGGCGGCACGGGGAGCAGCGGCGCGTAGCGCCAGATGTTGGCCGGGCCCGCCTCGATGTCGTACCGGGACAGCGCGGGGAAGTCGTAACAGACCTCGAGCGGCCCGAAGCACTCTTCGCA
The DNA here is from genome assembly GCA_030040475.1 of Streptosporangiaceae bacterium. The sequence continues at coordinate 2,011 of JASHTQ010000463.1, read as the reverse complement.
GGCGTAGTACGGGCCGATCGGATAGACGCGGCCGCACTCCCGGCAGGAAAGCCCGGTGGCATAGCCGAACCCGGACGACGGGAGGCGGGTAGGGCGCGGGTGGGATGTTGCGGTGTTCACGCGGCGAGGGCTTCCTTCCCCATCTTTCCAGCGGTCACCCTGACCGCGGGCCGGACTTGGCACCATGTCACGCGCCTCGCCGTGCTGTAGACGGACATGCAAGCGCGATAGGTTGCCGGGGCTTCACAGGGCCGATCCCTCCACCCCTCTGGATGAGCGTTATTCAGTTGTAGCTGAATCGTATCGCATTAATGGCCGCCCGCTCCGTATGGGCTGGCCCACATGGTCGTGCACTAGCCTGCCGGACATGAAGCAACGGGTTCTCGTGGCGTCTAATCGCGGTCCTGTGTCGTATGCGTTCGACGCCGGCGGGAACCTCACCTCCAGGCGCGGCGGCGGCGGCCTGATCGCCGGCCTGACGTCCGGGCTTGCCGCGGTCGGGCTCACCGACGAGGTGACCTGGATCTGCGCGGCGCTGACCGACGCCGACCGCGCGGCTGCGCAGCTGCCCGGCCGGCCGCCGGCGGCGTCCGAGGCGCAGGAGCCGGCCGTCCGCATGCTGGACATCCCGCAGCGCACCTTCGACGGCGCGTACAACAGCGTGGCGAACGCGGCGCTGTGGTTCGTCCACCACATGCTGTTCGACACGCCCAACCAGCCGCAGTTCGGCCTGGCGTTCCGGCACGACTGGGACGCCTACGTCGACTACAACCGGGCGTTCGCCGACGCCCTGGTCGAGCAGGCCGACCGCGATCCGGTGCCGCCTGGCGGCGTCCGCGCGCTGATCCAGGACTACCACCTCGCGCTCGCCCCCAGGATGCTGCGCGACAGGGCCGACGGCTGCCCGCCTGGCCTGCGGATCGCGCACTTCTCGCACACCCCGTGGGCGCCGCCCGCCTACTACCGGATGCTCCCCGACGAGGTCGGCCGGGCAGTGCTCGACGGCATGCTCGGCGCGGACCAGGTCGGCTTCCTCGCCGCCCGCTGGGCCATCGCGTTCCTCGACTGCTGCGCGGCGTTCCTCGGCGCGGACGTGGACCTGGCCGATCCCGCGGACTCGGCAGGCAGGGGCGGACCGCTCGCCCGGGTCGGCTACCGGGACCGCGTGACCGAGGTGGCCGTCCACCCGCTCGGCGTGGACGCGCCCGCGTTGCGGGAACGCGCCCAGGCCGACGATGTGCGCGCGCACATCGAGGCGCTGGGCCGGGCGGCCGGAGGGCGCAGGCTGATCGTCAGGATTGACCGGACAGAACTGTCCAAGAACATCGTGCGCGGCCTCGCCGCCTACCGCGAACTGCTCGTCACCCGGCCCGAGTGGCGGGGCCGCGTGGTCCACCTGGCCTTCGCCTACCCGTCCCGGTCCGCGGTGCCCGAGTACCGCGCCTACACCGAACGGGTGCAGCGGCTCGCGCGCCAGATCAACGAGGAGTTCGGCACGCCGGACTGGAACCCGCTGATCCTGGAGGTCAAGGACGATTACCCCCGGTCGCTGGCCGCCTGCGCGCTCGCCGACGTGCTGCTGGTGAACCCGATCAGGGACGGCATGAACCTGGTCGCGCAGGAGGGCCCGGTGCTGTCCGAGCGCGGCTGCGCGCTCGTGCTCTCCCGCGAGGCGGGCGCCGCCTCGACCCTCGGCGCCGACGCGCTGATCGTCAACCCCTACGACATCACCGAGACCGCCGCGGCCCTGCACCAGGCCCTGCTCATGCCCGACGCCGAACGCCGGCGCCGCACCGCCGCGCTGGCCGCCACCGCCGCCTCCTGGCCCCCCGCCCGCTGGCTAGGCGACCAGCTAGCCTCCCTGGCCCCCTTACCCCCACCCGTCCCCCCGGCCGCCCTCCCCCACCGCAACGAAACCGGCCTCCCCCCACCTCCCGGGGGTATGAAACCGGGGTTTCACCACCCGGCGGCGTCAACGGGCGCGGCGCGTGCCCGCCCCGTGCGTCCCGCT
>JASHTQ010000462.1 GCA_030040475.1 Streptosporangiaceae bacterium | reverse complement strand
GCGCGTGCTGCTGACCGGGCCGGCCCCGCGGCTGCTGCAGGCGCTGGCCGCCCTCGGCGCCGGCGCCGAGGGCGACGAGCTCCGGGTGGTGCCCGCCGAGGACAACCTGGGCATGGACGAGGGCGCGCTGGCCAGCCTGCGCCGCCCGCGCTCCAGCGTGGCCGTCGCGTGCCAGCTGGTCCGCCAGGGCGACGCGGCCGCGGTGGTCTCCGCCGGGTCGACAGGCGGCATCGTGGCGACCGCCAGGCTCAGGCTCAGGTCGCTGCCCGGCGTGCTGCGGCCAGGGCTTGCGGTGGTGCTGCCGACCCGGCCGGGCCGCACGGTGCTCATCGACGCCGGCGCGACCGCGGACCCCAAGCCGGAGATGCTCGTCCAGTTCGGCCAGCTCGGGGTCGCCTACGCCCAGCTCACGCTCGGCGTGCCCGCGCCGAGGGTCGGGCTGCTGACGATCGGCACCGAGCCGGGCAAGGGGAACAAGTTCACCAGGCGCGCGCACGAACTGCTCGCCGCCGACCCGCCGCGCGGCGCCCTGCCGCTGAGCTTCGCCGGCAACGTGGAGGGCGGCGACCTGCTGGCCGGCGAGGTCGACGTGATCGTGACCGACGGCTTCACCGGCAACGTCGCGCTGAAGACGCTGGAGGGGTCGATCCGGTTCGCCACGGCCGAGCTGCGGGCCGCGGTGACCGGGACAAGGGCCGCCAGGGTCGGGGCCTACCTGCAGCGCAAGCCGCTGCGGGAGCTCGCCGCCCGGCTGGACGCGGAAAGCTACGGCGGCGCCGTCCTGCTCGGCCTCGGCGGGACGGTGGTGATCGCGCACGGCGCGAGCACCGCCCGCGCGGTCACCTCCGCCTGCCTGCTCGCCGCCGACCTGGCCCGCGGCCAGATCACCGAGAAGATCACCCAGCGCCTCGGCGAGCGCCCGGGACGCAGCGGGCACTTCCTCCGCCGGCCCTAAACGCCTCGACGGCACCGATAGGCTTGAGGCATGGCCGATCCGCAGGAGGTTCTCGCGCAGCGGGTGCGCGAGGCCATCGTCGCGTCGTTCGGCCCTGCGTACGAGGACGCCGATCCGCTGATCCGCCCGTCCTCCTTCGCCGACTTCCAGGCGAACGCGGCGCTTCCGCTTGCCAAGCGGGTGGGCCGCCCGCCCGCGCAGATCGCCGCCGACCTGGTCGGCCACCTCGACGTGGCCGACGTGTGCGCCGAGCCGGCCGTCAGCGGGCCCGGGTTCATCAACCTCACGCTGCGCGATGACTGGATCGCCGAGCAGGCGGGGGTCATGCTGGCGGACGACAGGCTGGGGCTCGCGCCCGCCGCGCGGCCGCAGACCGTGGTGGTGGAGTACTCCTCGCCGAACATCGCCAAGGAGATGCACGTCGGGCACCTGCGCACGACGATCGTCGGGGACGCCATCGCCCGCGTGCTCGAATTCGCCGGGCACCGGGTGATCAGGGACAACCACGTCGGCGACTGGGGCACCCCGTTCGGCATGCTGATCGAGCACCTGCTCGACGTCGGCGAGGACTCACCGGAGGCCGCGCTGCTGCGCACCGACCCGAACGCGTTCTACCAGGCGGCGCGGCGCAAGTTCGACAGCGACCCGGAGTTCGCCGACCGGGCCCGCAAGCGGGTCGTGGACCTGCAGGGCGGCGACACGGACACGCTGCTGCACTGGGAGGAGGTCGTCGACCTCTCCAAGGACTACCTGCACCGCATCTACGGCCGCCTCGGCGTGACCCTCGCCGATTCCGACATCAGGGGCGAGAGCTTCTACAACGACCTGCTCGCCGACACCGCGGCGCGGCTGGAGGACAAGGGCATCGCGGTGCACAGCGACGGCGCGCTGTGCGCGTTCCCGCCGGGCTTCACCGGCCGCGAGGGCAAGCCGCTGCCGGTGATCATCAGGAAGCGGGACGGCGGCTACAACTACTCCACGACGGACCTCGCCACCATCCGCTACCGGATCGACGACCTGCACGCCGACCGCGCGATCTACGTGGTCGGCTCGGACCAGGCGCTGCACTTCCAGATGGTGTTCGCGGTCGCCGCGCAGGCGGGCTGGATACCGCCGGGCGCGGTCTTCGAGCACGCCAGGATCGGCCTGGTGCTCGGCCCGGACGGCAACAGGCTGCGCACGAGGTCCGGCGACAACGTGCAGCTCAGCGACCTGCTGCAGGAGGCGGTCGACCGGGCGCGCGGCATCCTCGACGAGGTCGACGCGGGCGGCCGCTTCGGCGCGGCCGAACTGGACGACGTCGCCGAGGCCGTCGGCATCGGCGCGGTCAAGTACGCGGACCTGTCCACCGCGCGGGAGAGCGCGTACGTGTTCGACTGGGACCGGATGATCTCCTTCCGCGGCAACACCGGCCCGTACCTGCAGTACGCCAACGCGCGGCTGCACTCGATCTTCCGCCGTGCCGCCGAGGACGGGCCCGCCGAGGGCGCCGGGAAGCCGGCCGGCATCGCGGTCACCGCCGGGCCCGAACGGGCGCTCGCGCTGCGGCTGCTCGGTTTCGGCCCGACCGTCACCCAGGTCGGCCAGACCGCAGAACCGCACCGGCTGTGCGCCTACCTGTTCGACGTGGCCAGCCTGTTCACCACGTTCTACGAGGAATGCCCGGTGCTGAAGGCCGAGCCCGGGTCGCTGCGCGCCAGCAGGCTGGCGCTGTGCGCGCTCACGCTGCGCGTGCTGAGCACGGGCCTGGGCCTGCTCGGCGTGCCCGCTCCCGAGCGAATGTGACCGAGAGCTGAACTAGCCCGGCCGGGCGCGCCGTCGCGGCCCGTTTCGCCCGCCAGCAGGTGAACCAGCGAACGTGGTGCTTACGTGCGCCGTGATTTCGTGGCCGGGCGGGGGCCTCATCCTCCAGTCGGCTAACGGGTCGCTGCGCCTGTGGCTGCTCTCGACCGGCACGCAGTTCCAGAACGTCTCGAACACCACGGCGGGCACGGCCGCGATGACGGCGAGCACGACCGCGACGCGGCAGGCGATGCAGTCCGGCAGCATGATCCCCGCGGCCACGCTGATGGCGGGCAGCCCGCTCACCGCCGCCACGCTGCTCACGCCCTCCACCGCGCCGCAGACCGGCATGCCGACCGCGGGCCCGAGCACGTTCACCCAGAGCGCGTGGCAGACCACGGACTCGGTGGCCCGCGGCGACCTGGCGCTGGTCGTGGGGATCAGGAAGCACGGGACGCTGGGTTACACGCTGGTTGAGACCATTCCGGTAAACTCTTCATCGCACTGAGACACCGAATGTCGTAGTCTCGAATCGAGTGCGCCGAACCCGCAGGCTCAGGAGGCGGTCATGACCGGACTCATCTTGCTGGTGTTCATTGCCGTGATCATCGCGTTCTTCTGGACGCGCCTGCGGGGCAAGATGAAGCTGAACGTCACAGGCAAGCACTGGACCGGGGCCATCATCGTCGTCTGCCTGTTCGTCCTGCTGCTGTGGGCCTCCACCCAGCACGGCGGCGGCCACTGAGCCCGTCACCGGCGAGCCCGGATGCGCGACCCCCCGGCCGCCGGATGCGG
>JASHTQ010000461.1 GCA_030040475.1 Streptosporangiaceae bacterium | reverse complement strand
CGGCTCGATCACGCTGGTGACCGCCGGGTCGGCGCAGTCCGCCCTGCCCGGCACCGCTGGCCTGGCCGCCGTCAACGGGGCACTCGAGGCGGCCGTCGCCCCGCTGGCAGCCGAACTCGCACCTCGCCGGGTCAACGCGGTCTCACCCGGGGTTATCGAGACCGGATGGTGGGACGAACTGCCAGACGACGCCAGGCAGGAGGCGTTCACGAGCTTCGCCCAGCGAGCCCTGGTCCGCCGCAATGGCCGTCCTCAGGACGTGGCGCACGCGATCGTCGCGCTCATCGAGAACCGCTTCATAACGGGGGTGGTCCTGCCCTGCGACGGCGGTCTGCGCCTCACCTGAGATCAGGTAGCCCAGGCGGCTCGGCGGTGCAGCAGCCAGATGGCGGCGCCGAGCGCGGCGGCGGTGAGGGCCACGAAGATGCCGGCCTCGACGAACTGGAACGGCCAGAACCGGTCGGCGGGCTGGTAGACCCAGCCGCCGCGGTTCATACCGAGCACCCAGTCGCCGATGTGACCGGTGGCCTGCGGGACGGAGCTGATGCCATAGCCGCAGGGAGCCGTCCCGCAGGAGACCGGGGCGGTCAGCGGGGCCATGAAGTGCGGGCGGAAGACGAACTCGACGACGAGCCGGATGGCCAGCCATCCGATGAACGCCGCGATCATCGCCGGGATGCTGCGGCGGATCAGCAGCCCGGCCAGCACGGCGAACCCGAACGCGCACAGGATGTAGGCGGTCGGGACCAGGCCCTCGTAGTCGAAGATGTTGTGCTGGAGACGCCCGGTGAGCTGGTCCATGGGCGCGCGGTACCAGGTGATCACCGCGGTGATCGCCGCGCCGAGCACGATGAGCCCGCCGGTGACCAGGGCCAGCTTGACCGCCAGCCACCGGGTCCTGGGAACGGTCTGGCTCCAGGCCAGCCGCCAGGTGCCGTATTCGAGTTCCCTGGCGATCAGCGACCCGCCGACCACGACCCCGATCAGCCCGGGGATGATCAGGCACACCGACCAGAACGCGATGTTGACCGCGGAGCCGAACTCGTTCATGAACGCGGAGACACCCGCCTCGCAGCCGGTTCCCCCGGTGCTGGCCAGGCACGAGCCGGCCAGGCCGTCGCTGCTGAACGCCGTGCGCATCGATGTGCCCACGATGATCGCGTACACCGCGAGGGCGGTGAGCAGGGCCAGGCAGGCCGCGGCCTGGCTGCGGTGCTGCCGCCAGCTAACCCAGATCATGATGTGGCCGCCTTCACGACCGGCCCGGCCTGGGCGAGATCGGCTATTGCACCCGGCCGCTGCAGGTAGCCCATCACCAGCTGTTCGAAGCTGACCGGATTGGCGTGGTCCTGGACCTTGCCGACGCGGAGCAGCACGGTGGACCGCTGGCCGTCCTCGGTGCGGTTGACAACGGTCCCTGGCAGGTCGGCGTCCGGGGTCGCGTGCGGGACGGTGAGCAGCCGGTGCGCGCCGAGCAGGTCGCCGACCGGCCCGGCCAGCTGCACGTGCCCGCCGGCCAGGACTATCAGCCAGTCGCAGAACCGCTCCAGCTCGGCGACCACGTGCGACGAAATGAGGAACGTCAGGCCTCCGGCGGCGGCCGCGGCCGTCACTTCCCGCATGAACTCCAGCCGGGCGACCGGGTCCAGGCTGGCGACCGGCTCGTCAAGCACCAGCAGCCGGGCGCGCTTGGCCAGTGCCATGGTGAGCGAGACCTGGGCTCGCTGCCCGCCCGACAGCCTTCTGACCTTCCGGCCAAGCGGGATGCCCAGCGTGCCTGCGCGCGTCTGCGCCAGTTCCTGATCCCAGCCGGGGTTCATCGCCCGGCCCAGGTGGAACATGTCCGCGACGGTGAAGTCGCGGTACAGCGGGTGGTCCTGGGCGACGTAGCCGACCCTGGCCAGCGTCGCCGCCGTGTCTGCGCGGGAGGCCTGGCCGAAGACCGACACCTGACCCTCGGTGGGCTCAAGCAACCCGATGATCATCTCAAGCAGTGTGGTCTTGCCCGCGCCGTTCGGGCCGACCAGGGCTGCAATCACGCCGACCGGCACCTCAAGCGTGCAGTCCCGCAGCCCCCATATCTTGCCGTAACGCCTGCCGAGCCGGTCAGTCCGCAGGGCCGGGACGCCGCCCACGGCGGCGTGCCGGGTCACTGGACCCTCTCCTTGAATCCCATGGGCACAATCGTCGAGCCCGTGCCAGGTGGCGTGCCATGGGCGTGGCACCCGCATCCGCAGTGGGCCTAGGCCTACTCGTGCCGCCGACGGATACGGGCCTGGCCTCTAGCCTCCTAGCTTCCGCGGCGCAGCAGCGCGGCAGCCGACTGGCCGGCCAGCGGGCCCGTGCGTCCCGGTACCTGGACGACGATCGAGTCCTGGTGCAGGGCGGCCCAGACCAGCCCGTCGTCGAGGGGAACCTTGGTCCCGGCGTCCGAGTCGCCTATCAGGAACTCGGTCGGGCGCTGCCCGATGCGGTAGCTCACACCGTCTGCGTCGCTGGAGATGTCGGCCGCCACAAGCAGGACCGCTACTTGCTCCTCGGCTAGCTGCTGCGCGACGGCATCGATCCCGCGGACTGCTGCGGGGACCGGGTCCTGCGCCGCCGCGGCGGACGAGTCAACCAGGCCCCCGACGGCGCCGATGGCCTCGGCGGTGATCCCGTCGAGGGCGGCGCCGATCCGGGCGCTGAGCTGATCGTCGCCTTCTGTGGGCACCGGGCCGGCTGCGATCGTGGTAATCGGCTGGAGCGATACCGGCAGATGGGTCGCGACAGCATCGAGTATGTGCTGGTCACCTGCGCCGAGGACGAGGTGAGCGCCGACACTTGCCGCGGCCTGCGACACGCGCGCGGCGATCGACTCGGCGTTCCGCTCGCCGCCGCTTTCAGGCTCTGGGCCGGTGACGTGCCGCTCCCCGTGGTGCTGCGCGGGCGGCCTGTCCGGATGGGGATCGCGCGGCGAGTCGACTCCGAACCGCCGCGCGGGATCCAGGTCGCCGGCCGCATGGGCGATGACGGCGGCGTTGTCACGATCGGCCAGCACGACCACGCAGGCGGGGCGCCGGGCAGCGAACGCGGCGAGCTCCCGCAGGTGCGGCAACGGCCCTACCCGGATCGAGGCCGCGGCGGAGCCGTGCGGCAGCCGGCGGGCCAGCAGAACCCGCCCGTGCGCCGCGACCACCACCCAGGTGCCGCCGGCGACCGAATCCCCGGCACCGGCGGCCAGCGCCCGGGCGGTTCGCTCGTCGGCACCCAGCTCGCTGGCCTCGCGCACGGCGTCGGCCCAGGCCACATCCCAGGCATTCTGCTGTTCGGACGGCGAATCAGGAACCTCGACCGTGGCCGTCACCACGAGGTCGGACGCGGCCGAGCCTGGCTGAAAGGCACGCAGCTCGGGACCCAGCTCCAGTCGGCCGAGCCTGAGCAGCGGAAGGGTGTTCGGGGTGTGTGGCATGGTCCAATCTCAGCCGGCCGGCGACCCTCAGGGCAAGGTAAGCCAGTCTGCCCACGACAGGTCGCGGCCGATAAAGCGCGGCCGGGTGAAGGGCCAGGCGGCGGCGATCCACTGGGGCGCCATCTTGGCGGGGGACGCCGCAGAAGACAAGATCAGCGGCGCAGGGTGGCCTCCTGCTCCATGTGCGACAGCTTCTCGGGATTGCGCACGGCGTACAGGCCGGTGATGAGGCCGTTGTCGATGCGTACCGCCAGCACGGTGTCGATCACGTCGTTGACCCGGAGGACCAGCGCCGGGTAGCCGTTGACCTGGGCAGGCTGCAGCGAGCCCATGGCCCGGATCCGGCCAAGCCCGACGGCCAGCAAGCGGGCCACCCGGTCGACCCCCACGACGGGCCTCGGTATCGCCTGCACGACGCCGCCGCCGTCGCCGAGGAAGACGACGTCCGGCGCCAGGATGTCGAGCAGGCGTTGCAGATCACCGGTCTGCGCAGCGCGCTGGAACGCCTCGAGCGCCGCCCGGGTCTCGGCCGGGGAAACGACCTCGCGTGGCCGACGCGCCGCGACGTGTTCCCGAGCCCGGTGCGCGATCTGGCGGATCGCGGCGGGGCTCTTGCCGACGGCCTCGGAAATCTCCTCGTAGGCCACATCGAACACCTCGCGCAGCACGAACACCGCGCGCTCGGTCGGCGTGAGCGTCTCAAGCACCAGCAGCATCGCCATCGAGACGCTGTCGGCCAGTTCGATGTCCTCGGCCACGTCGGGCGTGGTCAGCAGCGGCTCGGGCAGCCAGGGGCCGACATACGATTCCTTGCGGCGGCCGAGCGTGCGCAGCCGACCGAGCGCCTGGCGTGTGGTGATCTGGACCAGGTATGCCCGCTGGTCACGCACGGTCTCCAAGTCGACTCCCGCCCATCGAAGCCAGGTCTCCTGCAGGACGTCCTCGGCGTCGGCGGCCGAGCCGAGCATCTCGTAGGCGACGGTGAACAGCAGGTTGCGGTGGGCCAGGAACGCCTCGGTGGCTGGGTCAGGGCGGCCTTCGCGGCTCATGCTCCGGCCGCGATCTTCTGGCGCGGTTCGCGACGTGCCGGTCATGGGCGAACTCCTCTTTACTCCGACTGCGTTACCCACCAGACACCGGGTTACGCAGTTTCGTGACACGCCGACGCTGTCACAGCGCCCGGCCCACCGGCATCTGGTGTTCGTTCGGTCCAGCAATACGCGACACCACGAGTGAGGACGACGTCATGGAACCCCGATTCAATATGTTCGACAACGAGATCGGCGCCGCGTTCAGCAAGCGGTTCGCCAACACCAGCATGGTGATCGCGCGGTCGCCGCTGCCGATGTCCACACAGGAGCTTGTGGCGCTGCGCGCCAGCCAGATCAACGGCTGCGGCTGGTGCGTTGACATGCACACCAAGGAGGCCGCAGCGGCCGGGGAAACCGCGGTCCGGCTCAACCTGGTCGCGGCCTGGCGCGAGGCCGCCGTGTTCACCGAGGCCGAGCAGGCCGCGCTGGCGCTCGCCGAGGAAGGCACCCGGCTCGCCGATGCCTACCAGGGCGTATCCGACGAGACCTGGGCCCAGGTGCGCAAACACTACGACGACGACCAGATCGCCGCACTGGTCTGCCTGGTCGCCCTGATCAACGCGGCCAACCGGCTCGGCGTGATCCTGCGGCAGAAGGGAGGTTCCTACGAGCCGGGCATGTTCGCCGAGATGCTGAGCTGACCGGCTGGGTGGTGGCGAGTGAGTCGGCACGAAGCTTGCCCACGCCCGTTCGGCGCGCCGGCCGTCAGCTACGGGTCTGTTTGCATAGATTTGCCATATGGGGACGGGAAGGTACCGGTTGGCCGCCGTCCTGGCTTTCCTGCTGGTCGCGGGGACCACGGCGATCGGGTGGCGGGGCGGCCACTCGCCGAGTCACACGGTGTCCCCGCAGACGCCGCTGGCGGTCGCCGGGCAGTCGGCTCGCATCGACCTGCCAGCCCCGAGCCCGCAGATCACGCCCGAGGTCGTCGCCGCGGCGACAGGGAGCCCGAAGCTGAGCGCCAAGGCGCTCAGGTCCTGCCCGGCCGCCGCGGCCGCCTGCGTCGACCTCAGCGACGGCCTCACCTGGCTGCAAACCGACGGCCGCATCAGCTACGGGCCGGTGCGCATGGAACCAGGGCCGCCTGGCACGTCGCACCAGACCCCGCGCGGCACCTTCCACGTCCAGTGGAAGGCCGGCGCCAATTACGTCAGCACCGAATACGACGAGCCGATGCCGTACGCCGTATTCTTCGCCCCCGGCGGGATCGCCTTTCACGCCGGCAGCCTTACCAGGGCCTCGCATGGCTGCGTTCACCTCAACATCGACAACGCCCGTTATTACCACGACCACCTGCCGATCGGAGCCGAGGTCGTCGTCTTCTGAGCGCTCCCGGCCGAGCCCGGTACGCTCTGAGCATGCACAGCCGGGACCGCGGTATCTCGCCCGATCGCTCTGCCGCGCGTAAGCGGGCCGGACTTGCCGTCGGGGTGCTCGCTGTGATCTCCCTTTCGGCGGCACGGCTGGGTCTTCCCTGTCCCATCAGGGCTGTCTTCGGCATCGACTGCCCCGGATGCGGCGGGACGCGTGCGCTGCTGGCGCTGATGCGCGGCGACGTAAGACAGGCGGCTCGCGAGAACCTCGCGGCCGTGGTTGTCGGCACGGCCGTCGCCGGTTACGTCGTCGCTCCTAGCCAGGTCAGCCAGGCAGCCGGGATTATCCGCGCCCGTGCAGAGCGGCACCGGACGACGAGGTGGTGGGCGCTGCATCCGCAGCAAGCGGCCTGTGCCGCCACCGTGTTGTGGTGCGCGGCCCGGAACTGCCCATGGCCGCCCCGCGGTGCCCGCAAGCCTGCCAGCGAAACTGGATCGTAGCCTTCCTCGGTCAGGCCGGGCTTTCGACCCGGCCTCTCTGCACGACCTGTGCGTACTCGGTGAGTATGCGCCTCGGCGGAACGCTTGAGGGGAACCGGACGACTCGGCCAGAGTCACGTTCGATCACGCGCGCAGCGCCCCCGCGCAGTGACGGGTCCCCCGCCGAGTTCTCGCGGATCAGCCAGCCGGCGTCGAACTCCACCAGTTCCCAGCTCCCGTCCTGCCGACCGGTAATCTGGCCGGCGATCTGTTCTGCCTGTTGCCGAGTGATCATTACCTGGCGACCTTCCCGTCTGCGGTGAAGAAGATGGCATCCGAATTGGACATATCGCTTTCGTCGAACCCTAGGCCGTCGGTCGATGGCGGCCATGTCTCCACGCAGCCGCTCTGGCCGTCGATCGCCTTGATGGTTCCGTCGTCATTGACGGCGTTGAACCAATGACCCCCGCCATCATTCCAGTCGCATCCGACGACCGCACGGCTGCCGGGACCCAGGTCTTCGAGTCGCTGCTGAATATCGGACATGGAAGCTTCCGTTGGCGCCTGACCAGCCCATTCCGTCATCCGGTCAACCGGCTCCCCGGGCGAATCGGGATCAGACATCGCCGCCGCAGCGGCGGGATCGCCCTGCCAGGTGCTGTCAACGGCCCGCGCGCACTCACCGCAGTTGTTGTCGCGGCCGGGTGAGTCCCGATCCGGGTTGACGTCGGCGACCCAGTTCTCCGGACTCTCGTGCGGCCCGTCCACGCTAGGCGGCGGATCCGACGACGGCATGTAATCGGCGGGATACAGCGCCGCCACGTCGGGTCGGCCGGCCGATGGCGTGTCCGTCCCGGCGGGCGCGTCGCCGTCGCCGGCGCGCGCATGGCTGGTATCGGTCGGCTCCGCCTCGACTGGACTCGCTTGCGCGGCATCCGGCCCGTCCGCGAGGGCAGACCGCAGTTCGGCGCTGGCCTCTGGCTGCGGAAGATCTCCCACGCTGGAGTCGACGCTTCCCCGTTCCGGTACCTCAACCCGTTGGGGGAGGTCCGGGGTCTGCGAGACGGACGTGTCAGGTTCGGGCGCCTGCGGCCCTTGGTCTACGGAGGCGTCACCCGCAGGCTCTGGTCCGGATTCCGGGGCAGGCGATCGCTGGTCACCGTCGGCCAGGGCGCTCGCGAACTCCGGTGTGACATCAGGGGTCGTCCGGCCGGTCTCCTCTGGCGCGGGCGGAGGGGGAGGAGGGGGCGGAGCATCCGACACTGTGGCAAGCTCGGTCATCCTCAGTACCTCCGATCACGCCGGACGACAGTTGGTCAACGTCGTACCGCACATCGCTGCGCTAAAGGCCACGACCTGGGCGTTGCCTTCCCGGAATATTGGGTGTTTGGCTAGGGACTGGGTCTTCCGGCTGCTCTCCCACCTGAGGTGCGGGATTCTGGCCAGGGATCCCCAGATTCCTGCCGAAACCGATGCGGGGGTCTCCGCTGTTGGTGCCCCCAGGATCACCATCGTCACCGCCGTCACCATCGCCACCATCACCAGGGCCGCCATCGCTGCCAGGGCTGTCTCCCGCCGCGGTCTCCTTCAGGTACGCCTGGAGGTCTTCCCGCACGGGCGCGGCCTGTTCCTGCGCTCTGCGCACTGCCTCGTCCTGGGGACGCTCCTCCGGTTGGGCTGGCTGCTGGTTCTCCAGTGGGACCAGCTCGTCGTCAACCGGCTGCTCACCCTCTAGCTGGGACGGCTCCCCGGCCTCCACCGGCTGGGACGGCTGCTCGGCCTCGACCGGCTGGGACGGCTCCCCGGCCTCGACCGACTCCACCGGCTCGGCCTCCACCGGCTCGGACGGCTGCTCGGCCGCCACGACCTCGTCGGGAACCTCGCCAGCCTGCTCGCTATCGGCGGGCGGCTCGGCCCCGCCGCCCTGATCGGCGGTACCGTCCGGCGCGTACTCCTGCAGGTACGGCCGGAGCTGATCCGCCGCGGGCCCGGCCTGCTCCAGCGCCCTGGCCATCGCCTCATCCGGCGCGCTCTCCGGCGGGGCAGCGCCGTCGCCGACCGAGTCGGTTGACTGCGAGGGATCCGCGATCGCCGACCTCAGATCCGGGCTGACGTCATCGCGGGGAAGCTCCGATGCCCCGGGATCCGCGGGCCGATCAGGGGACTCCGCGGGGGACGTGTCGGTTACCGGGTCCGCCGGAGGCTGATCTGTGTGCTCGGCGCTACCCGCCAACTCCGACTTCGAGCCGTTCGCCTGCGCGTCTTGGCCGTCTTCGGCCAGGGATTCCTTCAGCTCAGGCGACGCACTCGGAGACTTCTGGTCGGTCTCCGGAGGAGGTGGCGGCGGCGGCGGAGGGGCGTCCGACGCCTCGGTTAGCTCCGACATGTCAGTACCCCCGGTCAAGCAGGTGGGGCAGATTCATCAGCCGTTTTTCCCCATTTCTGCCTGAATCGTCCGATGAGCGCCTGGGCATCGTCCTCGCTGATCTCCACCAGGTCGGGGCCGAAATCTTCGCCGTGCTCCTGTACGTACAAGGCATCGGTGAAAACCCACACCATGTCGCGATTGAAGGCCTCATCGATTGGCCCGCCTACAGCGTGGCGGCGACGAATCAGGCCGGAAGGGTTATCGATCGTCCGGTTCGGGCCGATCACCGCAAAGTAAGTGATGTCCTCAGCCATCCTTTACCTTCTTCATTTCTTGTAAGGAACAAAGTCCAGTGCGCCAGGCGGGATTGGAACCCCCGCCGCCACTTGCCGTTGATACTCTTGTATCTGGGTGCGCTCTTCGCGAGGCGTGGCCGGATTCTGCCCTCGCTCGTAGGAATCGTGCATCTTCTCCTTGGCGTCCAGGCTCGCCGGGGTATGGAACTGAACCTCGAAAAGCTGGCCGCTGTCCGGGTCACGCCATCTGCTGTTGATTCCCTTGTATTCGTCCGAGCCCCAGCTCGGCCTGAACTCGACCCGCTCATATCCCGTTTCTTTTAGCCGGTCCTGAGTCTCCTGCACTCCTTCCGAATAGGATCCATCGTCGAACTGGAAGGTATAACGGATCCCGTCGGGAATATTCGCCGCGAGTTCCTCAGGGGCGGAGTCCGGGTTTTGGCCGATGCTCTTCGCGAACTTTTCCTTGAACCGGTCGTCGGACTTCAGAGCGAACTTCTCGGTATTCGCGATCAGCGATCCATGGTCTAGTTGAGATTCGACCTGCCGCATTCCTGGGGTGATGCCCTCGCCGCTGTAGCTGCCATCCTCACTGCGTCCTTCGGCGCGCCGCAGGGCGGCCAGCTGCCCGTCCGCGACCCGGTTTTGTTCGGGGCTAAGCTCCAGCCCTTTCCATCGCCACCGGCCGTCCTCGGTTAGCTCCGCCTTGTCGGCTTGTCCGGTGTCAGCGAGTGTATCGGCGGCGTCGCCTTGTTCGTCCGACTCGTCGGAAGTGGTCTCGTTCGCCTCGCCCGGCGTCACCTTATCGTTGTCCGCCGCCATCGTCATGGGTCCGGCAGCCGGGTCACCCTCGGCCTGCGGGACGGGCGGGGTGATCTCGCCGCCAGGACCGAGGGGCGGCGGCTCGCCGCCGGAGTCGGCATTATCGGTTCCGCTGGCGGTCTGATCGGGGGGCGCCCATTCCTGGACGCTCGGCGGCGCCCACTCCTGGAGGTCAGGAGATTGCCATTCCTGGACGCTGGGCACCGCGGGGACCTGATCTGGCGGCACAGCGGGGTCATATACCCGTGGCGGCCACGCATCCGCCGGATCGGCCTTCGCCAGATCGGCCAGGGCAGACCGTAGGTCCGCATCGATATCGGCCCGTGGCAGGTCTCCCGCCGGCACGGAAAGAGCCCCATCCGGACCTGCCCGGAAGTCAGCCTGCTCCCCCGCCGCTCCGCCGACTACATCATCGGAGGGCGGGGCGTCATGTTCCGGCACCCGGGGCTGCGGGACCTCATCTGGTGAGGCGCCGTGCGTGTCGGGCGGCTGGGATTCCCGACGATGGTCGACGGCGTCCTCGGGATCCGGCCGCGACTGCCGTGTATCCGAGTCAGAGTTCTCGTCGGGTAGCGCGTCCGCGAGTTCCGTGGAGGCGCTGGGGACGGAGTCCTTGGACCCGGTGTCGGGCGGGGGCGGGGGCGGGGGCGGTGCGTCCGTGCTGCCGATCCGATCGGTCATCTTCTGTACCGCCGGTTAGGCCGGGCACTCGGGACACAGATGGCCCGCGTCCGCCGTCTTCGAGGGACGCGTGACGCATGACGCGGGAACCGGGTCGCCGCCGTCACGGACGACGGCGGCGACCCGCTCGCCGCTTACTGGCCCCGGGGAAGCTGGCGCCAGCCCTGGCCGTCCCACCATTCGCTTCCGTCTGGGTTGAGGTACGCGTGCTGCGGGTAGCTGGTGGCCGTCTCCTGCCACTGCGCCCCGTCCCACCACTGGCTCCCGTCCGGACTCATCTGGATCATCGGGGCGTTGTCCGGGACCCGGGCGGCCTGGCCGTCGACGGCAATGTGGTCACTGGCCCGGTACGGCTGGGACTCCGGCTTGTCGATCAGCCTGATCTCGACGATCTGGTCCTTCTGGAAGGCATACATGATGAGATAGACCACAAGCGGGATAACGCAGAGGAAGAACCCGATTATCAGAATCGGGATACTGAACTTCTTGCGCTTGACCAGGGTTACCTGCCGGTCGTTCTGGTTGGCCACGGTATAGCCCTCGGAAACCAGGCGGGTGATTTCCAGCTGCATCTGCTCGGGCTCGGTGACATCGATATGACGGATATTGCTTGCCATTGATTTTCCTTTCTGGTCTTACCTTTCCTGCCTGCCGGCAGGAGATGAGCCTTCCCGGCCGCCGGCTAGCCGGCCGACGAGCGGTCAGCCATCGCCGCCGCCGTCGATCAAGCCAGGCAGAGTCGTCAGCAGCGCCGGAAGATGGGCGTCCTCGCAGGCGTACCTGAGGGCACGGTCTGCCGACGATCCCCGCGCCGATCCGCCGAGCCGCGTCAAGGCATCGCTCAGGCCACTGCGATCAAGGTTCCCGAGGACCGCCCTCTTGTTTCCCGGCGCGAACGCCGGATACCGCGCTATCTCGGCCAGTTGCTGGCCGAGGGTCGCCCCGTCCAGGACGAGGCCCCGGCTCCGCCATTCCTGCGTCCGCGGGTGCGGCGGCGCGGTGGCTGCGGCCTCGGCACCGATTGCGTCCACGGCGTCGGTAAGGGCGATCCACTCGGGCAGGTAACGGTAGTAGCCGGCCTGATAGCGGCGGCGGTCGTGCTGGGGCGGGGCGTCTCCGGACAGCAGGGCCGTCATCGTGTCACGCAACCTGCCGGCGAAGTCATCGACGTCGATCCAGGGCCGCAGATACGGGCGCCGCGCGTCGACGGCGCGGTCGACCGCGGTGGCGAGCGCGCAATCCAGGCTGCGCGGGCTGGCCGGCCATGACGCCCTGACATGGGGCCTCGGCTCAGGCGGGCGGATGCCGAGGACCAGGGAGGCGGTCACGGCCTCGGTCCACATCGTTACCGCCGGGGTTTCGGCCAGCGCCCGGGCCTCGTTCAGCTCGCGCAGATCGCAGGCCCGCTCCAGGCAGTCCTTGCCGCATTGCACGCTGCGCCGGGCGGTGAGCGGCGGGATCGGATCGCAGGCGCCGCCGGCCTCGCGGCCCTCGCCAAGCGGGACCTGGACAAGCAACGGCCGGTCGGCCCCGTCGACGGTGACGGCGGCGACGCCAGGCGGGAAGGCGACCACGGCGTCGGACTGAGCCTCTGTCAGGTTCATGGTCGCCCCGACGGCGTCTCGGTCGTCCCTGGCCGGCAGCCTGTGCATCACCTTCA
The DNA here is from genome assembly GCA_030040475.1 of Streptosporangiaceae bacterium. The sequence continues at coordinate 9,166 of JASHTQ010000461.1, read as the reverse complement.
GCGCCGTGTTCTTGATGACATCGGGGACGATCTTCGCGGGTATCTGCTCGACGACCACGACGCCCTCGCCGTACGCCCGGATCTCGGCCAGGAGCGACGCGAACAGCTCCACGGCGGCCGCGGCCGGGCCCTCGGTCACGTTCTTCAGCAGCCGGTGCGCTTCCTCGATCAGCAGGACGTGCCGGAGCCCGGTCGCCGGGGCTGACTGGTCACGGACCCGCAGGTGCTCTACGATCCGGATCAGCACCGCACCCATCAGGAAGGCCTTGTCCTGGTCGCTGGTGATGGGCTCGAGTTCGAGGACGGCATTGCGGCGCAGCAGCCCGGCTATGTCGAGCGGGTGGCCGCCTTCGAAGAAACGCCCCGGCGTGCCGCCGCGCAGGCTCCCGATCCGGACGTCGACGAACCCCCGCACGTCCGCCGCGACTTCCTTGCCGTAGCCGATGTTGTCGACCACTTCGCGGGCCGCCGACTGCAGTTCACCCAGCGTGGGGTAACGGGGGCGGACGGGCACCTCGGCCTCGTCGCCCCGGAAGCGGGGCTTGGACGCCGGCCGCGGCTCCCCGGTAACCAGGTCCCACCCGGCGTCCCTGTAGCACCGCAGCAGCGCCTCGGACAGGACCTGCGGGAAAGGCTCGTTGGCCTCGAACGCGGCGAGGAACAGCGCGCGCACCAGGTCTGCGTGGCTTTGCAGCGGGAAGCCCGCCTCGGGCTCCAGCGGGTTAAGCGACGCCGGCGGGCTGGCCAGGTCTCCGGGGCGGATCGTCAGCACCGCGCCGTCCGGTCCCAGCCGGGCGGCCATCCGCGCGTATTCAGCCTTGGCGGGCTCGACGACGAGCCATGGCACCGGGTGGGGGCCGCGGGAAAGCAGCTCGAGCAGGTTCCGCGACGTCTGGGACTTGCCGGATCCGGTCGCGCCGCAGACGAACGCGTGGCGGTTGAGGGTGCTGTAGGAGACTCGAAGCTCGTCCACCGGGATCAGGGACTCGTCCAAGATGCTGCCGAGCACGATGTAGTCGGACCCGGCGCCGAATTCGGGCGTCACGTCGAAGACGAGGGGCGAGACAGTCCGGATGCCGGGAAGCTCCCGGGCGGGCGGGCGCGCCACCGACGTCAAGAACTCCGAGCTCGCGATGAACGGTGACCGGCCGTCCTCCGTCGCGACCTCGGCCGTCAGGCATTCGACCAGCGTCGCCGCGCGGCCGCCCGGAGTCAGGACGTACGGCACGTCCTCAAGGTCGCTGGCGCTGCACAGCAAGGCGGCAGTCCGCTGGACGCACGCCTCGGTGGGGCCGCCTACCAGGACCCTGACCGACCACACACCCGACGTGCGCGCCTTGGTCAGCTCCCGGTACCTGGCCTGCGTGCGTTCCAGTTCGATCCGGTGCACCTCGGAGTTCTCCCGCTGCCGCAGCAGCGGGATACGGCCCATCAGCCGGTTTCGTTCGGCCTCGAGCGCGGGCGGCGGCAACGGCTCGGCGATCACCAGCCAGCCGAAGGCGTCGGGCAGGTGCGCGACGTAGTCATCAAAGGGAGCGCGCAGCGCAAGCCGCGGCTGCTCGTCGTCCTCCGTGTTCCACAGCACGTCCGGCTCCCCCAGGCAGGCTGTCCACAGGGGAAGGGAATCCAGCCCGGAGTTGACCGCGAAGGCAGGCAGGGGGACCCCGGTGGAACCGGGAGGGTACAGCACCGGCACGTCACGGGCCGACCAGCTGTCCGTGCCCGCCGAGCCGTCCGTGCTCCCGGCCGGCGGGAACCGCGGCGAACCGCCGACCAGGTACTGCAGGCGACGCAGCCCCGGCAGCCTGAGGCAGCAGAAGGCCAGCGTTCCTGGCGGCTGGCCGCTTACGCCGAGCAACTCGGCATAAGCGGCCGCGAGGGAGGCGAAGATCTGCCGGCGGAGGTCTTCCGGCCTGGCTTCGTCGGCAGGCCGGGGGACTTTTGTGAGCTGGAGCCAGGACAGGGAGTCCAGCGCCGTCATGCGCGCTGGCCTGGCGAGCTCTGGCTCCGGGGCACTCCGATCGCCTGATCCTGGTCGAGTATCCGGGCACCGATGGCCGCGGGGTCCGCTGCCTGGACGGATTTCTGCGGGCCCGTGGTGATGGCGGCCACCCGGTCGAGCAGGGAGATGCCGGGGTTACAGTCGCCCGCGACGACCTGCCGCTGCCCGCCTGATGTGCCGACGAAGATGAACGCCGTCATGGGCATCGCCTGGATCTGGGTCGGCTCGACGGCGAACTCGTACACCCGGCTGACGGTGGCCCCGTCGGTGACCGTGTTCGTGGTCGACCAGTTCACGGTCCGGGACCAGTTGTCGGTCCTGGAGACCGAGCTGTGCTGACTCCAGTTCGAGCTGCGGCTGACGCCGCCGTCGTCGCTGAACGTGGTGGCGCCGCCGAACGAGCTCCCGTGGGTCACGGTGCCGCTCGCGCCCCACGTCTTGGACTCGCCCTCGGTGCTCGCGTCGCTCAGCTGCCTGCTGATCTGGTTCATGACGAACTTGTGGCCGCGCCCGATGTGCTCGGCGGCCGCGGCGGCCTCCTGGGCGTTGCCCAGCCGCATGATCACGGAGGCGCTGTCCGCGCCGCCGAGCAGCTGCACCAGGTCGCCCCGCAGGTGCTCCATGATGAGCACGGTCTTGGTACCCGCGCGGCGGGCCATCTGGGCCAGGCTCTCCAGGGACTTCAGGCCGATATGATCGCAGCCGGCGATGATCAGGCTCCCGCTGGCGGCCGTCCCTGCCCCGGCCTCCCGGAGGTGGCGCAGCAGTATCTGCACCAGGACGCGATCCGCCAGGTCCTTGCGCCGGGGGTTCTGGTGGGACGTCCGGATGACCAGCGCGCCGCGGGGCCAGAAGCTCCCGTGACTCCCCCGGCCCCAGACCATCGTCTCGCTGCCGACAAGCAGGTCGATGCTGTTGATCAGGAACTGCAGTTCCCGCTGCGTCTGGTCGTCCTGGCCGGCCGCGTCGACATAGGCCGACAGGCTGAGCAGCTCGCGATCCGACAAGGGGGGAGACTGCATGCCGGTCGGATCGTAGGTGCGCCGCAGAACCTGGAGCCCGGCCCCGATCTTGCGGAAGGTGATGCCGCCCTCCAGCCGGTCGGTCACGGCCTGGATCAGCGTCGAATCCAGGGACCTCAGCTCGACCGACCCCGACTCGCGTGAGGTATTGACCGCCTCGGCGAGGATCTCCGCCACGTCCTCGGAGCTGAGCCCGGTCAGCATCTGCGCGTAGCCCTGCTCCGACGGCAGGTCCAGCACGTCGACGGGTATCCCGCGCGCCTGCGTCATGGCAACCAGGTCGCTGGACACGTCGTGCTCGGAAAGATCGAGCAGCAGCACGAAGCGGTCGGCTGCCAGCAGTGACGCGCCGGCCGTGGTGACCAGGGCCGCCCATCCGTCGCTCGTGCCGCCGAAGACGTCAACCCGGGACACGGTCGCCTCGGTGGTGACGGGGAACCAGAGGTCCGACTTGTCGATCCGCGCCTTCTCGCCCGCGTTCCACGACTCGACGGACTTCCGCCACCCCTGCCAGTTCTCCTGGTACTTGGCGTGATCCTGATTGCGGTTCTCAATCGCCGACCGCTCCTGCGACCGGGACCTCTCCGCGCTCGTGAGCAGCGGCACGAACCAGATGGCTGCCAGCACGATCGCGAGCAGGTCCAGGATGATGCCGATTTCCCTGAGCGCAAGCCCGATTATCAAGATCACGACCACGATCACGATCCTGATCGGCTTCACCCGCGGGCGCACCTGACTGGGTGCCTTCGTGGGCTCGACCCACAGCGGCTCGCGATCCCATTCGGGACTGCGGCGGGCCGCGACAGGCTCCCGGTACTCCCATCCCCATTTCTCGGGCGGGCCGAACACCCGATTAGCCAGGTCATGAATCGTAAATTCACGGCTGTCTGGCATGACTCCCCCAACCATATATACTGTTATGACCGATATTGGTAATTTTGCCGGGATCGGCATGCGCATCACATCGAAGGCTTGAGATGCGGCCACCAAAAAGACGCTGGCTAGCATAGGACATCTCCGTGCAGCACGCGATCAGGGACCTGAATGCGCGACCGCGGGGCGCCGAACATCGACCTTCAGATGTTCTGTACACGACTCAGCCGGCCTGAGCTCATCCGCAGGCCGGCACTTAGCAAGATCATTTAGGAACTGCTCAGGCACCTCCACCCCACAGCGATGCCGCACATCGCCGTTCCCGGGTCGCATTCGCGAGGCTAGCCACTCCGCTCCGGGCCGCGGCCAGCACACATCGGGTGGCTTTGCGCTCCACCGGCACGATTATGGCATCGGAGAGTATTGATATTCATGGTCAGAAGACGGACAATATGTGGTCGAGGTGGCAAGATCTGGCCATAACGCGTCCGGCCACGACGCGGCTGGGCCGCCACCTGGGAGGGGACGGTAATTATCATCATGGGCGCATTAGCCGATGAACTGAGCCGCCTGCGCCGCGGGCGCGGGATTATGGCCAGTGACCTGCAAGAGCGCGTGGGTCCCACGCTGCGGACGATGGCGGGTATCGATCCGGCGGGAAGCCAGGAGGAGACGCGGGGCAGGCTGCTCGCGTTCCTCGACGGGCTGACCAGGAACCTGCCGGAGGACCTAGGGCTGGCGTTCTCCGCTGGGCTGGCACTGCACGCTGACGTGCGGCAGAGGTTCCTCGAGGACCGGATGCGATGGCTCGCGGACAGGCTCCAGCGGGATGTGCGCACCGCCCGGCGGCGGGTCGACGAGGCGATCAGGCTGGCCGAGGCGTCAGGAGGCGTCCGGGCGCTGGAAACCAGCGATCACCTGCCGACCGGCTGGTACCTGGCCCGGCTCCGCACGTTGCTGCGACTCGACGGACAGCAGCCGACCGCCATAGAGGAGCGCACGGTCGTCGCGACAGACGACGGCCTCACCGACTTCGTCATTTCGACCGCCGTTCCCCGCTCCGCGAGCGCAGGCCCAAACGGCAGCAGGCCCTTCGACGGCCACGGGCAACGGCTCGGGTTCGAGGTAATGTACGGCGGATCGCTGCTCCGCTGTGAACGGTCTTCCGGCAGCTACTTCCGCCATTTCGTCCGGCTTCCCCGGCCGCTTGAGCGCGGCGAATCTCACGACGTGGGAGTGACGATCACGACGCCAGGTGATCAGCCGTTCAACCCCCGGTACAGTTTTCAGGCGCTATGCCGCTGCGATGAGTTCGATCTGCGAATCCGGTTCGGCTCATGCAGCCAGCCTGCGTCGGTCTGGAAGATACCTGGCCTACCCTGCGGAATGGTCGACGACTTCGCCGACCCTGGTGCGCTCGTGCGTCCAGATACCGCGGGCGATATCCACCTGTGGTATCAGTGGCTGAGAATTGGCTTGACTTACGGCGCGCGATGGTCCTGCTAGCCCGCCTGCCGCAGGATCATCGGCTGGCTGACGCGCAGCGGCGGTCCATGCCACGGGTTACGAAGTCCGTACTCGCGGCGGGGAACCACTGACCGTTCGGTAAAAATCTTTTTAAATTTCCCGAACGGATGGTGGTTATACCGGCGGCGGATGATCGGGCCTTTACGGGCGGCACCGACGGCCTTGGCTTTTGCGCCCGGCGACGGCCGCTGGCGGCCGTGCGCGGCGGTCGTTACTCTGCCTGGCGTGGGCGCGACCGTGCGGCGCAACGTCCCGGGCCTGATCACCGGGCTGTGCCTTGGCCTGCTCGCGCTCGGACCCGGGCTGCGGCGCGGGTTCCTGCTCAGCTACGACATGGTGTTCGTGCCGCGTGAGCCGTTCGCCGCGGCGCTGCCTGGGCTCGCCCCGCCGCGGGCGGTGCCAAGCGGCCTTTTCGTCGCGGCCGTGTCGCGGGTCGTCCCGGCCGATGTCGTGCAGAAGCTTGTGCTGCTGGCGATCTTCATGCTCGGCTGCGCCGGGGTGGCCGCGCTGCTCGACCGGGAGCCGCTTGCTGCCCGGCTGGCCGGCGGGGTGTTCTACGCCTGGAACCCGTACGTGGGCGAGCGGCTGATCATCGGCCAGTGGGCGTTGCTGCTCGGCTACGCCGGCCTGCCGTGGGCGCTGCGGGCGGTGCTCGTCGCTGACCAGGAACGATGGGGCTGGACGGGGCGGCTGGGAGCGTCGCTGGTGCCCGCGGTGATCGGGGGGTTCGCCGCGATGGCGATCACCGCCCTGGTCGTCGTCCCTGCGGCGCTGCTGACCTCTGCTCGCCGGGCGGGCATCGCGCTCGCCGCCCTTGCCGTCGGCAGCCTGCCGTGGCTCATCCCGTCGCTGCAGCACGCGGTGTACGCGGACCCCGCGGGCGTGGCGGCGTTCGCGGCGCGGGCGGACACGCCGTTCGGCACCGTCGGCAGCCTGCTGATGCTGGGCGGCGCGTGGAACGCGCAGACCGTGCCGAAGGCCTACGGCGGGGCGTGGTCGGCGCTGTGGCTGGTCATCGTGATCGCCGCGCTGGCCGGCTATCTGGGCGGCGCGGTTGGTGGCCGGCTATCCGGACGGCGCGGGGAGGGCTCGCCCGGGCGAGGTCGGTGGCCGGGGCTGGCGGTCGCGGCGGCGGTGGGCCTCGTGATCGCGTGCGTCGGGGTGACGCCGGCCGGGCGGGACCTGCTGCGGGCGGTGACGGCCGCATTCCCCGGCGCCGCCGTGCTGCGCGACGGGCAGCAGTTCGTGGCGCCGCTTGCCCTCCTCGAGGCCGCCGGATTCGGAATCGCCGTTGCCTGGGCGGTGCACCCGGGATCGTTCGGGATGATCGGGCAGAAGACGGGGCGGCCGGCCGGCGCGGGCGTGATCGGGGTTCTCGCGCTGGTTGTGCCGGTGGTTCTGCTGCCCGGGCTGGCGTGGGGCGCCGCCGGGCGGCTTCGGCCGGCCTGGTACCCGGCGGAATGGCTGGCCGCGGCGCGGCTGATCGACGACAGCCCGGCGCGGGGCGACGTGCTGCTGCTGCCGTGGCAGACATATCGCAGGCCGGCCTGGAACCACGGCGAGGCGATGTTCGATCCGTGGTCCCTGCTGCTGTCGCGCCCGGTGATCTGGAACGACGGGACCCGTGTCGGCGACGTGCAGCTCGCGCCCGACGACCCGCGGGCGCGGCGGCTGGACGGCGTCATCGACGGGGGCGGGCCGCTGACCGCGAGCCTGACCGCGGCCGGGGTCCGGTTCGTGGTCGACGACCAGGACGGACCTGGGCAGGTCGGCGCGCGGTTGCCGGGGGCGGTCGCGGTAGTGCGCCAGCCGGGGCTTACCGTCTACCAGCTTCCCGGCGGGCCCGGGGGGTCCGGGGGGTCCGGGGGATCCGTGGGATCCGGGGGGTCCGGGGGGTCCGGGGGGTCCGGCTAGGCCGGCGGTGGGGTGGCGTGTCGCGGTGCTGGATGTGGTCTGGTGCCCTTCCGCGGCGATCCGGCCGCGTCCGTCAGCCCTGCAGTCCCTGCAGCCCCAGTGGTCACTCGGTCACCAGGCCTGGCCGCAACGATGTAAGAATGTGGCGGTCATAACCGCCACGATGTAAAGACGTTGCGGCTGGGACGCGTTCCGGCCGGTGGGCGATGCGCGGCATCGGCGCGGGGCATATGGGATAAATGGGACGCCGGTCGCCCGTGGCGGCTTGCGGCCGGTGACCTAGTCCGCCAGGACGTCGGTCTGGCCGGCGGTGATCGCGGTGACCTCGCCGCGGCGGGCGCACTTCATCAGGCGATCGTGCTCCTCGTCGGGGACCGGGACCGCACGGGCGGGCAGCAGCAGCGGGATGTCGTTCTCGACCCGGTAGAGCCGGCGCAGCCGCGGGTTGTACAGGATCGCGTCGTCGGCGAAATAGAGCAGGCCGCGCTTGTCGATGGGACACACGAGGATGTCGAGCAGCGCGGATTCCAGCGCCATCACGGCCTCCTCAGGTCTGCCAGATGGGCCGGCGCCGTCTCGGCCGCCTGGCTGGGACCCTGGTCCGGTGCCTGCCTGGACAGCGCGACGAGGCCGAGCAGGGCCAGCGCGATCCCTGCCAGCCGCAGGGCCAGCCCGTCCGCGCTGGCCGGCAGGTGCTCGTCGAACAGCCAGCTCGCGGCGATCACGACGTACCCGCTGCCGGTGACCGCGGAGACCGGGACGACGATGGACGCGCGGCAGGCCTGCAGCGCTGCCTGGAACGCCAGCATGCCCGCCACCAGGCTGCCTGCCAGCGCGTAAAGGTACGGCGAGGACACCAGCGCGATCGCCAGGCTCGCCGCCGTGTGGTGGCCGACCAGGATGCCGGACAGCGCCTTTATCGCCAGGACCGCGACGCCATACAGCAGCCCGGTGCCGACACCGCAGCCGACCGCGGCGGCCGAGGCGGCCGAGGCGCCGTGCTCGCCGACGCGGCGGCGCAGCGAGACGGCCGCAACGGCGGCACCGACGACGACCGAGGAGACCATGACCGCCGCCATCCGAGCCGCGTCGGCATGGTGGCCGACCTGCGTGCTCGCGCCGGACGTCGACAGGGCAAGCAGCACCATGGCGACGATGATCATCGCTACGGACCAGATCTCGGTGCCGCGCAGCCGCTCCCGCAGCACGACCCTGGACATCACGGGCACCAGCGCGACGCCGCAGGCGAGCACCGGCTGCACGACGCTGACCGGCTCGAAGGTGAGCACGATCGCCTGGCAGGCCAGGCCGACGAGCATCAATGCGAAGCCGCTCAGCCAGGTCCTGCTGGCCAGCAGGCCGGCGATCACGCGCGGCACCCGGCGCAGGTCCAGGACCGGCATCTGGCCCAGGGCGCGTTTCTCCACTATCAGCCCCGCGTTGTAGGCCGTGGCGGCCAGCAGCGCCAGCGGGATCCCGGCGTAGGACGCGGCGCTCATCGGGCCGCCTGCCCGGCATTGCCGGATCCGGGCTTGAGCCCGGCCGGGCCCGGCGTCAGCGCGGCGGCCAGCGCGATCAGCGCGCACACCTGCGCCGGCCAGCCGAAGGGACCGAGCAGGCCGTCGCCGAACGGCTGGGCCGCCGACAGCAGCCCGGAGGCGATCAGGCCGGCCGCGGCCAGCAGGGGCAGTGGCGCCGCGGCGATGCGGCCGAACACGGATCCTCTCGTGCGCGACCGGGGCAGCAGCCGGGCCAGCAAGGCGAGCGCGGGGACGAGCAGCGCTACCGGGCCGCCGACCAGGAAGATCAGCGCGGTCACGGCGAGCAC
>JASHTQ010000460.1 GCA_030040475.1 Streptosporangiaceae bacterium | reverse complement strand
ATCCCGGGTGGCGACCGCCGGCGATGCCGTGCAGGTATGGCAGGCCGAGGACGGGACCGCCGTCGATGCGCTGCCGGACAGCGCGCATCACACCAGGGCGGTCGCCTACGACCGCGCCGGGCGCTATCTCGCTGCCACCGGGACGGACGGAACCGTACGCGTCTGGGACGCCGCCAAGGTCGCCAACGCCGCCAAGGGGGTTCTGCGGCACATTCTGGTCGGGCACAAGGGGATCGTGCACGCCGCGGCGTTCAGCCCGCTGACCGGGCAACTGGCCACCGCGGGATCCGACGGCACGGTCAGGATCTGGGATCCCGACACCGGCGAGCACGTGCACGTCATGAGCGGCTGGGAGTGCCGGGCCAGGGCTCTCGCCTTCAGCCCGGCCGACGGCGCGCTCGCCCTCGGCTGCGCCGACGGCGTGGTCCGGTTCCGTGAGCCGGGCAAGTGGACCCAGACCCGTGCCTGGCCCGGCCACGTGCACGGGATCACCGCGATGTGCTTCGACTCCTCGGGCGGGCGGCTTGCCACGGTCGGCAGGGACGGGACCGCGCGCGTCTGGGACACCGGAACCGGCGCGGCGGAACTGGTTGTCGTGCCGCGGTCGAACCGCTGGGCAGCGGCGGTCGGGGACACCATCCGCGAGCACGGCGACGCCGCCGGCCTGGTCTGGTTCGCGGCCGGGCTGTCCCGCCAGCCGGCGGCCGCCCCGGCGGTAAGCGGTAACGGATGATCTCCAGCTGCCGGAGGGAGCCGCATGGTCGAGAGCCATAGTCATCCGGAGATATCGGGGCTGCATTCCAGGGTCTCCGGGGTGGAGGGGTCGGTCGCGAGGCTCACCAGCCGCGTCGACGGGCTCGAGAAGCGCCTGCTGCGCCGGGTCGACGAGCTGCAGAAGACGATGGACGAGTACGTCACCGAGTACCGGCGCGACCGCACCGTGCAGAACGCGCGCAGCGACCTCGCCGAGGCGCGACACGACCTTGAGCAGGAGTTCGGCAGGTACAAGGAGGTGCGCGACCTCGCGTCGGGGATCATCTACGTGGTCAAGAGCGGCTTCATCAGCCGGGCGGTCATCCTGGACGTGACCGAGCGGCTCGCGATCAAGACGCCGCGCTACTGGCTTGCCCCGGCGATCCTCGCGGTCGCCGCGTGGCTGGACGGCGACAAGGACCGGTATTTCGAGTCGATCAAGACCGCGCTTGCCCTCGACCACAGCAAGACCGCGCTGTTCATGACCCTCCTGCTGCGCGACCAGGCGCGCACCGAGGACATGCGCGACTGGATAGGCAGCTACCTGGCCGGGCTCGAACCCACCAACCTGCCGTCGGACTTCGCCGTCGTGATAGAGGCCGTCACCGGGCGGACGCTGGGCATGGACTCCTCGCCGCAGCTGGTGCGGCGGCTGACGGCCTGGTACGAAAGCGCGGCGAGCAGCCGGGACTTCGAGGAGGAGGAAATCGGGCAGTGGGAGCGGAACCTGATGGGGCTGGCCCCCGCAGGCGACTACGCCGAGGCGTTCCCCGCCCTCGCCAAGAACTCCCCGGACTGGGAAGTCCTGCGCAACCGGCACGAGGCGGCCACGGCCATCGAGGCGGCGGACCAGTACTTCCGCGGCCGGTTCGCCGACGGCGCCGACGTGCCGGCCGACCTGGACGAGAAGATCAGCCTGCTGCTCAAGAGCCTGGCCTCCGATCCCGATCCCGCCGAGGACCGGATCCTGCAGCGGATACGCCGCGCCGAAGCCGTCATCGAGACCGAGGACGACGCGGCGGCGCAGCGGCGGGTGGCGGCCGATGAAGCCGACCGCGCGCGGGAGCTGAACATCCTGTCGCTGGTCACCCGCGCGGCCTTCCCGGCCGGCCGCAAGCGCCCGCCGACCATGACCGAGCTGCTGTCGATCGTGATGAGCCAGCGCTTCATAAGCGCGGCCGCCGAGAAGGTCCACGACAGGCATCGGCCTCCCGCGAGCGTGGCGATCCGGCTGGGGGAGCGGCAGTTCAGCTTCTCGGTCGCGAGCGACGACGAGACCACCCCGCAGGCGCTGCGGCAGCAGGCCGACGATCGTGCCGCGCAGCTGGCAGGCTCGATCGACGAGCAGACCCGCAGGCGGCGGGCCAAGGTGCGGCGGCGCGGCATCAGGCGGGTGGCCATCGGGGCGGTGATTTCCGTCGCGCTCGTGCTGATAGCGCTGGTTCCCGGGAACGTGCTGCCCGCCGTCGTCATCCTGCTGCTCGGCGCGGCGGTCTGCGTGGCCGGGTACGTAACCCTGGATTGGTTCGTCCTGCTGAAGGTGCGGCTGCAGAGCATCTCCGATGGTGGCAGCCGGGAGAAAAGCCAGCTCACGAGCAAGCTCACCCAGGTCGGCGACGAGCTGGCCACGCTCTTGGACCAGCAGCGGCGCAGCGGCGAGCTTCTTCCCGAGCTTCAGGACTACCTGCTCGGGCTGAAGGCCGATCATGCCTACCGTGCCATCAGGTTCACCTCGTTGCCGCAGACCCTGATGCTGCCCGGCCCGGACGATAGCGACCCGCGCGATGACGACGACCCCGCCGAGACCAGGGACGACGGCCTGGCCCGCGGCTTCCCGGAGTGGACGCCGTGGCCGCCGAAGCGGGTCCGTCAGCTGCCCGGCCCGACGTGACCGCGCGCCTAAAAATGACCATTTAGTCACCAAAAAAGCCTTTTGGCCTTGTTAAGAGTATTCTGCATATCCTGCATCCCGAGGCCGCGGCGGGCTATGGTCGAACTGCGGCTTGCCAGAGGCCGAACGCGGTGGTGCTGCGCCGTGCCCGATCCCGCTTGACCTGACGAGTCGACTCCTGCGCAAAAAGAGACCTAAAGATAAAGCAGAGGACGTTGGGAAGTATGGTGAGGATGGACCATATGGTTGGCGGGGCTACCGGCAGCGGCACGGTCGGCGGCGCTCCCTGCCAGATGGTCTGGCAGCGCCCTAAGAGAGAGCGGACACAGAACGGGGTGAAGCCATGCATTTGAATCGAAGGAAAGCACTCGGGATCGCAATTCCCGTGCTGCTTGGTGGTGCCCTCGCGGTAGGCGGTGCGGCGGCACTCCCTGTGCATGCCCAGTCGTGGCAGGACACCGCCTTGTCTGGCGGTTCGGTGACGGACAGCACGTTTGGCGGCAGCGGCCTGGGTGCCACGAACGGCGACAAGGTCATCGACCTCAGCGGGACGGGCGTGACCTGGTCGCTTGACGGGACTTCGACGAGCGGCGTGTCGCTGGCTAGCGGGGTTATCAGCTACTCGGGCAGTTCGGTCTCCAGCCCGCCCGATGTCGTCGTCGATGCCACCGACAGCGTCGGGAACGCCGAGGCGCTTGAGCTCCCGGTGACGATCGGGACCAACTCGATCCAGCTGAACGGCTCGGCCACGAAGGTATCGCTGTCTACGCTTGCCGACTCCAACAGCTCGGGCACCGTGACGTTCAGCGCCGTCAGCTCGAAGAGCGGCGACACGTTCACCTTTACCGAGTCCAACCTGCCGAGCGGGCTGACCTCCGGCGACCCGACGCTGACCTACGTCGGCGGGACCGCGGCCCCTGGCACCTACTCCGACGTCGCCGTCAGCGTCACCGACCCCGACGGCGCCGTGCTGAAGGGCACGTTCACCCTCACCGTGGACGCGAACTCCACCGGCACCACCGGCGACGAGGTCAACTCGTTCGGCAACGGGTTCGACGCCTACCAGCAGCACGACTACGCGGGCGCGATCGTGGCCGGCTGGCCCGCGACGCAGAGCGACCCGGCGACGAGCTTCATCCTCAACGCCGGCACCCACTCCGGCGCCTACCAGTTCGAGTACGCGCCCAACGGCACCGCGTCCGGGCTCTGCGTGTCGGACCCGGCCGGCGGCTGGGGATCTGACCCGCTGCGCGACGGCCTGATCCTCACCAACTGCAACACCGGGCCGTTCCAGCAGTTCATCCCGCAGTCGAACGGCACGCTGAAGAACCTCGACACCGGCCTGTACGTCAACCCGGACGGCAAGGGCGCCCAGCTGCGCGGCGGATCCACCGCCACGACGTGGGGCGGTTCGGTGTACAACTGGACGACCAGCTCGAGCCTGCCCGGCTGAGCAGGTAGCACGGATTAACGGAGGGACCCCGGCAGATCCGCCGGGGTCCCTCCGCCATGTCCGGCGGCCTGATCGCTCCGCAAGCCGGTCCGGCCGCCTGGTTCCCGCATCCCTGCGCCCATTCCTGCGCCGAACGGATTCTCACCGAATCGACAACCTAGCCACAAGAACTTCCTACTTGGTATCCAGACGGTCCCGGCAAGGTGTGACCCCTTATGCCTTGGAAGCGGCGAGTCAATGCGGTGCTGGAGCGGACCATCGGGTATCAGCTGTCCCGTCCGCTGACCGACCGGGCCTGGCAGCTTCCGTCGCCGAGGCCGGTCAATGCGCTGCTGGTAAGGACCGTCGGGTTCCAGCTGTCCCGCCCGCTGGCCGACCAGGCATGGCACCTGCCGCCCGCCCAGGGCAGGCGCCTGCTGAGGGCGCCGGTGTTCATCTTCTCCGCGCCCCGCGCCGGGTCGACGCTGCTGCGCGCGATCCTCGGCAGCCACTCGGGGCTCTACGCGCCGCCCGAACTCCCGCTGAAGCACCTGGAGGTCCGCGCGGAGACGACGTGGATCAGGGCCTCGATCGAAGGACTCGGGCTGGCCGGCGACGAGCTTGACTACATGCTGTGGGACCGCGTGCTCGCCGACGCGCTGCAGCGCAGCGGCAAGCCCCGGATCGTGGCCAAGACGCCGAGCAACGTCCTGATCTGGGACCGGATAGCCGCGTGCTGGCCGGACGCCCAGTTCGTGTTCCTGCTCCGCCACCCCGCGGCCACGGTGGCCTCGCTGCACTCATCCTGGGATCCCGCCTGGCGCCCCGAGGAGTCCGGCGCCCTCGACGAGTCGGTGGCCAGGGGGCTGCGCTACATGACCGTCCTCGAGCAGGCCCGCAGTGCCCTGGACGGGCTCACCGTCCGGTACGAGGACCTGACCGGCGAGCCGGAGCGGATCGTCGGCCAGCTGTGCGGGTTCCTCGGCGTTCCCTTCGAGCCGTCCATGCTCAGCTATGGCCGCTTTGCCCACGCCGGCTTCACGCCCGGCCTCGGCGACAGCTCGCTGAACATCCGCTCGGGCCGCATCCAGCCCCCGGCGCCGCTGCCCGCCGAGATGCCGGCCGAGCTCGCGGACATCTGCGCCAAGTGGGGCTACTTAGCCCAGGCGGCGCCGACCCCGTCCCCCGGCCACCAGTGGTCGCGGGGCTGCTCCCTGAAGTACAGGTAGCGACGGCCGCTCCATTCGGCCCAGTCGGACAGCGCCGACGAACCCGAGCTGCGGGCGTTGTCGGATAGCACGACCGCACCCGGCAGCAGGTTCGGCTCGACCGCGATGAACTCCGCGCTCTCGTGGTCGTAGGAGTAGCAGCTGTCGTGCAGGAACATCCCGACGTCGTGCATGCCCTTGAGCAGTTCGACCGAGTCCCCGACGTGCCGGTCGATCACGCTCGCCCACGGCTGGGTGATCAGGTGCCCGGCGTCGGGATCGATGTCGATCGTGGCCAGGCGGCCGTGGGAGTTCCTGAGCAACGCGGCGGCGAGGACGCAGGAGCCGAGACCGAGGTAGGTGCCCGCCTCCACGACAAGCTCCGGCTGGATGGCACGGACGATCGCGTACCACCCGAGCCGCCTGGCCCAGTGCGGCTGCCTGGCGCAGATCCGCCGGCTGGGGTTGGAGGCCAGCCGCCGCTTCATCTGGTCGAAGAGCGCTTCGTCCTGCTCCAGTTCCCGCATCCAGCCCCGGACCTGCCCGATGTCGGCTCCGGTGACCGCGCAGACGAACCAGCCGAGCTGATCGCGGTTCATCGGGTCCAGGTCGTAGCCGATGTTCATGGTCTCGCCGCTGCGGATCAGCCAGCCCAGCGAACGCCCTACCAGCCTCGCGTCGTAGCGCAGCACGGACATGGCACGGGTGGGGAACACGGCGGGCCTGGCGACCGGCGAGGTGATGATGCGGCGCCGCAGGGTTGCTGGCATGACAGGATGCTCCTTCAGGAATCGCTGATTGGTGAAGGCGCGCGCCGGGGATCGCTGCGCACAGCCGCGTCGGCCAGAGCCGTAACGGAAGCCTCGCCGGAGCACGCACATTACCATGCGAGCTACGCTCAGCAACAGCCGATAACTAGATGTCAGCATCGGGCCGGTAGTCGCCGGCACGGGCCGGATGGTCATCATGGGCCAGCCCGCGGGCGCGGGCGCCGGATCCGTCCGTACCCGCGGCCTTGAGCCCGGTTACGCCTCGGGCGTAAACACACGTTCATTTGGTGCACAGCAATATCCAGGAAAAGGACTTGTGAACGATCACATGTCCAATTAAGACCGAAATGTTCGGCTCTGCTACGAATGTGCGAAGCATTTGCGTGTGCATCTGCGTATGCATTTGACTCGACTTACCGCCGCGCCGAGATCGCCACGTAACCTGCGCAAACGCCATGACCAGCCGACATGCGGCGAAACGGCGCATGCCAGACTTGGTTTTCTTGCCCCGCGTTGCGCACGACGGCGGTAAAGTCTTCTTCGTCCGGCCCAATGGCGCTGGCCAGTCGCGATCCCGGCGTCACCGCGCGGCCGCGAGCCATGCCAGCCGGACGCACAGCGCGCTCGGGGGGTCAGCGGATAGCAATACCGGAATGCCGGTATCCACGCTGACCGCAATCCCTGTTCGCTACCGCCTGGACCGTATCGGGGCGGCCCTCCCTTGCCCACCTCCTGAAGGGAGGCGAACCATGCATGACATTACTGTCTTGGGCACGCTGCGCGCGAGACTTTCCGGTCCAATTACGCCGCGTCACCGCCGCGCCGACGACGAGGAGGACGCGCTGCTCGCGCGGGTGCTCATCACCAGCTGGTCGCTGGCAACCGGGCGGACCCTGCGCTCCGACGTCCCGCCGCCGCTGCTCACCGAGGACGAGCTGATCGCCTTCTGGGCCGACGACGCGGACGGCGATCGCCACCCCGGCCCCGCCCAGGCCGAACCCGCGCTCGTCACGCAGGTCGGACGCCAGCGCCGCGGCGGTACCACTGGTGCTGGTCAACACTATTGACACATCTGGGATCACGTGACCCCGTCCCGCCGGGCCGTCTGGCCGCATCGTGTCGCGGAGTCCCCGCCGCGGGCCCGCGCGGCGGGCGCTGAGACAACGGGGCTAACCGCCGTTGGCCGGGTAGTTCGAGGGGAGCAGGCCGGAGGCGGGGGTGTCGGCGTTGGGCGCGGGCGGCACGCCAAGCGACTGCAGCAGATCGTCGAAGTTGAGCCCTACCTTGGTCGGGAACGGGCCGAGCGCGCCGATGCCCCCCGCCGCGGCAGCCTGCGATTCCGCGGTCACGCCGGTCGGCTGCGCCCAGCCGGTCTCGATGCCGTCGCTTCCCTCGAACATGCTGCCGACCACGGTAGAGGACGTCACGTGCTCGCCGACCTGCACGGACGGCGTGATGTCCGACGACCACGCACGCCGCGATCCTGATGAGCCTGTGCCACAACCCGGACTCGGCCGCGGTCGGCTTGCGGCCCGGACGCCCCGACCCGGCCGCTGCCCGCTTGCGGTGCCGGGACGCCGCGCCTGGGCGTGCCGACGACGTTGCGCGCGGCTTGCGGTCCGGGTCAGGCCTCAATAGCACAATCGAGCCTCCGGTGCGGGTGCTATTAGTGCTCCAGGCTGCACCACGCACCGCCATCTACGGGCCGGAACTACCTAACAGACATGGATGACTACGATGTGCCGACCGCCGCCGGTTCGTCCGCCGGGCGGTCGGCGCCCGCGTCGCGCGTTCACCGCCGCGCCGCAGATCCGCACCGGTTTCCCGCCGCCCATGGCAAAGATCAAATTCATTTTTTATCCGAACGAGCCGTGGTATCTCACCCCCGCACCCGCGCCTCCGGCCGGGTGGTCAGCGGCCCGTTCTCCCCGGCCGCAAAGGGTGACATTATGGAGGATTCATGGATCAGGCGACTGGTCAGCCGCTGGGGGCGGCCGTCCGTGCGACCATTGCCTGGGGCGGAAGGGGGAGGGGTCTCGTTGACTCAGGGACCGCTGTTGCCGGGGGATCCCGCGCGAGTCGGCCGTTACCGGCTGACCGCCCGGCTAGGTGCCGGCGGGATGGGCGTCGTCTATCTCGCCGCCGCGAAGGACGGCAGCCAGGTCGCGGTCAAGGTGCTGCGCCCGGAACTGGCCGAGGATCCCGAGTTCCGGATCCGGTTCAGCCGCGAGGTGGCCACGCTGACCCGGGTCGAGGGCATGTGCACGGTGCGGGTGATCGAGGCCGACACCGACGGGCCGAGGCCGTTCCTCGTCACCGAGTACGTCGACGGGCCCTCGCTGGCCGACTACGTCGACTCTCACGGCGCGCTCGGGGCCGAGATGCTGTACGGCCTGGCCACCGGGCTCGCCGAGGCGCTTGCCGTGATCCACGCGGCCGGCATCATCCACCGCGACCTCAAGCCGTCCAACGTGATCCTCACCGCGCGGGGTCCCAAGGTCATCGACTTCGGGATCGCCCAGGCGCTGGACGCCACGGTCCTGACCCAGACCGGCATGACGGTCGGCTCGATCGGGTTCATGGCGCCCGAGCAGATCATGGGGGAGGCGGTCACCGCGTCCGACATGTTCTCCTGGGCGGTGACGATCGCGTACGCGGCCAGCGGGGCCGCCCCGTTCGGCACCGGCGTGGCCGCGGCCGTCTTCTACCGGATCATGAACACCGAGCCGGACATCGCCGCGGTGCCCGACTCGCTGCGACCCTGGGTCGTGGCAGCCCTGGCCAAGGAGCCGCAGAACCGGCCCGCCGCCGATTACGTGCTGCGCGAGCTGACGCATACCTCCACCCAGCCGCGGGCCAGCTTCGACGCGCCCACCCGGACCATCCTGTCCCAGACGTGGCGGCCGCCTGCGGCCGTCCCGCCGCTGCGGCAGACCCTCCCGGTGCCGCGGCCGGCCCGCCGGCGCCCGGTCCGCGGCTACGCCGCGGTGGCGCTCGCGGTCCTTGT
>JASHTQ010000459.1 GCA_030040475.1 Streptosporangiaceae bacterium | reverse complement strand
ACCCGCTCGGCCGACTTGCCGCTAGGGTCGCCGATCAGCCCGGTGGCCCCGCCGACCAGCCCGACCGGCCGGTGCCCGGCGAGCTGCAGCCTGCGCATCGTCAGCAGCAGCGCCAGGTGGCCGATGTGCAGGCCAGGCGCCGTCGGGTCGAAGCCCGCGTAGTACGTGACCTGGCCGGAGCTCAGTGCCTTGCGCAGTTCGTCGATATCGGTCGTGATGGCGAGCAGGCCCCGCCAGGAAAGCTCGTCGATGATGTCGTCCACGCCAAGCATGGTGCCATCTCCGGGTCCCTAGGAGGTAACCGGTTTGCGGCGCGGCACGGCCGGGCGGTAGGCCGACACGGTCGGCTCGCCGGTGATCCAGAACCGCCAGGGGACCTCGGCCGCGCGGCTGACCCCGACCCGCGGGCCGGAGCTTATTTCCTTTTTTCCCGAACGATCGGTGGTGCGCGGCCAGACACGGCCGCTTCTGACCCGGAGCGGCGAGCCGGGCGCGCACACGTCCGCGCCGTCCAGCGACCGGTCGATGTCGAGGGCCTGGCAGAGCCGGGCCGGGCCGCGGGCCAGGTCGCGCGCTGCGAGCGGCCTTGCGACAGGGCCGCCCGGGTGACCGGGATCACCGCCGGGCCCGCGGCCGGAGCGGCGGGCGCGGGCGAGTTCCTCGCCCTCGATGATCGCGCCCGCCCGCAGCAGCACCGCGGACGCGCTGTTGTCGCCCAGGCAGACCAGGTTCACGCAGAAGTGCATGCCGTAGGTGAAGTAGACGTAGGCGTGGCCGGGCGGGCCGAACATGACCGCGTTCCTCGCGGTCTTGCCCCGGTAGGCGTGCGAGGCCGGATCCGTCTGGCCCGCGTACGCCTCGACCTCGGTGAGCTCGACCGCGACCAGGCCGTCGGCCGTCTCGTGCTCCAGGACGCAGCCGAGCAGATCCGGCGCGACGAGGACGGATGGCCGGGCGAAGAAGTCCCGGGAGATCGGCACCCCGCGCTACCGGGACGCCGCCCATGCGGCGTGCTCGTCGACCGCCGCCCGCAGCGCGGCCGCCTGCTCGGCGACGCGTTCAGGCGCGGTGCCGCCGTAGCCCTTGCGGGCCGCGAGCGCTCCGTCCACCGTCAGCACCTGCCGGACGTCGGGGGTCAGGTGCTCGGAAACCTTGGCGAGGTCCGCGTCGCTCACCTCGTCCAGGTCGCAGTCGTGCACCTGGCACCACACCACGAGGTGCCCGACCACCTCGTGCGCCTCGCGGAACGGGACGCCCCGGCGGACGAGATATTCGGCCAGGTCGGTGGCGAGCGTATAGCCGACGGAGGAACCGCGGCGCAGCCGCTCGGAGTTCACCCGCAGGGTCGCGACCAGGCCCGCCATGGCCGGGAGGACGAGCAGCAGGGTGTCGACCGCGTCGAAGACCGGCTCCTTGTCTTCCTGCAGGTCCCTGTTATAGGTCAGCGGCAGGCCCTTCAGCGTGGTGAGCAGGCCGGTCAGCCCGCCGATCAGGCGGCCCGCCTTGCCGCGGGCCAGCTCGGCCACGTCCGGGTTCTTCTTCTGCGGCATGATCGAGGACCCGGTCGCGTAGGCATCGTCGATCTCGACCCAGCCGAATTCCTGCGAGGACCACAGCACGATCTCCTCGCCGAGCCTGGACAGGTGCACGCCGATCAGCGCCGCGGCGAAGCAGAACTCGACGGCGAAGTCCCGGTCGCTGACCGCGTCCATGGAGTTCGGCGCGGCCGACTCGAAGCCCAGCTCGGCGGCGAGCGACTCGGGATCGAGCGGGAGCGAGGACCCGGCAAGCGCGCCGGACCCGAGCGGGCTGACCGCGGCACGCCGGTCCCAGTCCCGCAGCCTGCTGACGTCCCTGGCCAGCGCCTGGACGTGCGCGAGCAGCTGATGGCCGAACAGCACCGGCTGCGCATGCTGCAGGTGCGTCATGCCGGGCGCGGGCAGGTCACCGCTCGCCACCGCCTGGTCGATCAGCGCGGATTCCAGCTCGGCGATCCTGCTGGCGATGAACCGGACGTGATCCCGCAGGTAGAGCCGCAGGTCGGTGGCCACCTGATCGTTGCGGCTCCGGCCGGCCCGCAGCTTGCCGCCGAGCGTGCCGAGCCGCTCGAGCAGGCCGCGCTCGAGCGCGGTGTGCACGTCCTCGTCGGCTACCGTCGGCCGGAACGTCCCGGCGGCGGCTGACCGGTCCAGGTCGTCGAGTGCCTTGAGCATCGCGGCGAGCTCGTCGTCGGTGAGCAGGCCGGCCTGGTGCAGCACCCGGGCATGTGCCCGGGAGGCGCGCAGGTCGTACCGGGCCAGCCGCCAGTCGAACTGCACGCTGACCGATAGCCGCGCGAGCGCGTCGGCCGGCCCGGCCGCGAACCGCCCGCCCCACAACCGGGTCGCCGGCCCGTCATCCGCCGCCGCCCCGCCGCTCCCCCCGGTCGCCTCGCCTCCCGCTTGTCCCATTTGTCCGATTCTCCCGAGCCCGCGCTTCCCTGACGCCCCTACCCTATGGGGTGCGTGTCCCCCCGGCCCCGCCTATCAGGGCCTGTGCGCCACAAGCCCCGAAGGGTTGGGAGCGGGAAGGACGCGGGAGCCAGGCGGAGGGACTGGGGAGACGCAGGGGCTAGGAGTTGGCTAGGCGGCGGTCTCGGATGGCGGCGATCTTGCTGGGCAGGCCCCAGAGCTCGACGAAGCCCTTGGACAGGGACTGGTCGAAGGTGTCGCCGGTGTCGTAGGTGGCCAGCTCGAAGTCGTAGAGGGAGGCGTCGCTGCGGCGGCCGGTCGCGACGGCACGGCCGGCGTGCAGGCGCATCCGCACGTCGCCCGATACGTGCGCGGACGCCTCGTGGATGAAGACGTCGAGCGCGCGGCGCAGCGGGGAGAACCACAGGCCGTCGTAGATCAGCTCGGTCCAGCGCTGCTCCACCGACCGCTTGAACCTGGCCAGGTCGAGCTCGACGCAGACGCTCTCCAGCTCGGAGTGCGCGGTGATCAGCGTGATCGCGGCGGGCGCCTCGTAGATCTCCCTGCTCTTGATGCCGACGAGCCGGTCCTCCACCATGTCGATCCGGCCGATGCCCTGGACGCCTGCGCGTTCGTTCAGCTCGCTGATGATCTGCAGCGGGGTCAGCGGCCGGCCGTCGATGGCCACGGGTACGCCGGCGGCGAACGTCACGATCAGCTCGTCGGGCTCGCGCGGCTGGGACGGGTCGGCGGTGTAGGCCCAGACGTCGTCGTGCGGCGCCTCCCAGATGTCCTCCAGGTGCCCGGTCTCGCAGGAGCGTCCCCACAGGTTCTGGTCGATCGAGTACGGCGACCGGGACGTCACGTCGATGGGCAGGCCGTTGGCGGTGGCGAACTCGATCGCCTTGTCCCTGGTCATGCCCGAGTCGCGGACTGGGGCGTGCACCTTGAGGCCGGGCGCGAGAGCGGCGAGCCCGACCTCGAAACGCACCTGGTCGTTGCCCTTGCCGGTGCAGCCGTGGGCGACGATCGTGGCGCCCTTCTCGGCGGCCACGCGCGCGAGGTGCGTGACGATCAGCGGCCGGGACAGCGCGGAGACCAGCGGGTACTTGTTCATGTAGAGCGCGTTCGCGCGCAGCGCGGGTACGCAGTAGTCCGCCGCGAACTCCGCGCGCGCGTCGACCACCTCGGCCTCGACCGCGCCGCAGGCCAGCGCCCGCTTGCGGATCGTCTCGAGGTCCTCGCCGCCCTGGCCGACATCGACCGCGACGGCGATCACGTCCGCGCCGGTCCGCTCGGCGATCCAGCCGATCGCGACCGAGGTGTCCAGGCCGCCCGAGTAGGCGAGTACGACTTTCTCTTTTTGCGTTGCCACGAGTTATCCCCTCATTGACGTATCTGCCGGTGAATCCGGAAATCACCGGCGGCGTTCGGCCAGCCGGAGCAGTTCGGCGGCCAGGGCGTCACCGCCCGCCGGGTCGCGGGTGATGATCAGGACGGTGTCGTCCCCGGCGACGGTGCCGAGGATCGAGGCGAGGGCCGCGTGATCGATGACCGAGGCGAGGAACTGCGCCGCCCCGGCCGGCGTCCTGAGCACGACCAGGTTGGCGCTCGCCTCGGCCGAGGTCAGCAGCTCTCCCAGGTAACGCGCCAGCCGCGAGGAATGCGCCTGGCCCGTGTCTTCCGCGGGCGAAGCGCCGCCCGCCTCCGGCCCTCCGGCAGGCGGGGAGCCGATCACGCCGCCCGGGCGCGAACCGGGGCCGCCCGGCTCGCCCGGCAGGGCGTAGACGAGCGCGCCGCCGGTCGCACGCAGCCGCACCACGCCGAGCTCGTCGAGGTCGCGGGACAGCGTGGCCTGGGTCACGTGCACGCTCGCGTATCGCTCCAGCAGGTCGGCGAGTTCCTCCTGGGAGTGGACCTGCTCGCGGGCCAGGATCGCGGCGATGCGGGCGTGCCTGGCAGTCTTGGTCAGCGGTGTCATGCCGACTCCGCGGCATCGAGTATGCCGGGCAGCGCCGCGATGAACGCGTCGGCCTGACCGGCGGACAGGATCAGCGGCGGGGCGACCCGGATCGCGTCCGGCTGGACCGCGTTGACCAGGAACCCGGCCTGCCTGGCCGCCGCCTCGACGCCCGCCGCGCAGGCCGACGTCAGCGCGATCGCCAGCCACAGCCCGCTGCCGCGGACTCCCGCGACGAGCGGATGGCCTGCCGCCCCGATCCCGGCCGCGAGGCGCTCCCCCACCGCGGCGACGCTGGCAAGCAGCCCGTCCCGCTCGATCGTGTCGAGCACGGCCAGGGCGGCGGCGCAGGCGACGGGGTTGCCGCCGAACGTGGAACCGTGCTCGCCCTTAGCGAACACAGGGACCGGGGAGGCGGAGGAGCCCGGGGAGGCGGAGGAG
>JASHTQ010000458.1 GCA_030040475.1 Streptosporangiaceae bacterium | reverse complement strand
TCCGCGTGCTGGAGCAGATACGGGCTCGTCGAATCCTTCAGGCGATTCATTCTCCCACGCTACTGTGCTGGCCCGGGGGGACGACCCCCCGGAACCCCCCGCTGCGCTCCGCGCCCCGCTGCGGTGCTCGCCGTAGTACCGGCGCTCACCCGGGCGCAAGGCCCGGGTTCGCTGGCCGGTGGTCGCTTCGCTCCGCTTTTCGCCGTATCGCGGCGTACGCCCGGCCGCCGAGGAAGAAGACGCCGCCGGCGATGCCGACGAAGAAGCCGAGCGGCCAGTTGGTCTGGTAGGAGACCACGATGCCGACCCACACGGTGACGAGCGCGATCGCCACCGACAGGGTCATCGCGAGGGCCGGGCGGGCGGTCAGCGACCTTGCCGCCGCGGCCGGGCCGATCATCAGGCTGAACATCAGCAGCGCGCCGACCACCGGCACGGTCATGCTGGTGGCCAGCGCCATCACGATCAGGAACGCGAGCTCCATCCGGCGGGCCGAGACGCCCCGCGCCTCCGCCACCTCCGGCAGCGCCGAGGACAGCATCAGCGGCCGGAACATGACCACGATCGCCGCGATCGACACCGCGCCGAGCACGACGATCGGCAGCACCTCGTCCTGCGCGACCCCGAACACCTCGCCGAACAGCAGCGAGTACGCCTCCTGCGCGTACTGCGTGCTCCAGCTGACGAACAGCGCGCCGATCCCGAGCATCATCACGAACGTCAGCGCGGTCGCCACGTCGCTGCGGGCCCGCCGGCTCAGCCCGGCGATGCCGAGCGCGCCCGCCACCGAGAAGACGGCGAGCCCGGCGAGCGGGTTGAACCCGAGCAGCGTCGCGCCGGCCGCGCCGGCGAACGCCCCGTTGGGTATCGCGTGCGCGGCGAACGTGGATCCGCGCAGCACCGCGAAGAATCCCGTCACCCCGGCGATCACCGCGACCGCGGTCGCCGCGATCCAGGTGTTCAGCATCAGGCCGGTGAACATGCCTGCCCCGTGTCCGCGTCTTCCGGCAGGGCCGCGCGGCGAGCCCGCGGGCGCAGGTCCGCGACCAGGTAGCCGACGACGATCAGGGTCACGACGAAGAAGCTGACCGGCCAGCCGCGCCCGGCGGGCGGCCAGTAGTAGCTGTCGTAGGCGAGCAGGATGCCGAGCCAGACCGCGAGCACGCCGATGCCCGCCGCGGTCACCGTCGCCCGGACCGGGCCCCTGGCGAGCCGCAGGGCGGTGGCGGCCGGCCCGACGAGCAGCGCGGTGCTCAGCACCGCGCCGATGATCACGGCGGACAGCGCCACGCAGACGGCGAGCGCCATCAAGAACAGCGCGCCGATGGCGCGGACAGGCACGCCGCGGGCCGCGGCGATGTCCGGGCTCAGCGAGCTCAGCAGCAGCATCCGCGCCAGCACCACCACCGTGGCCAGCGCGAGCACCGCCGAGGTGATCAGCGCCGGGACGGTCGAGGAGGTCAGCACGAAGATCGAGCCGAACAAGATCGTGAACGACGCGCCGGTGGTCGAGCTGTACTGGGTGCCGAGGTAGAGGAAGAGCGCGGCCAGGCCGAGGCCGGCGCCGAGCACCACGCCGGTGGCCACGTCCCGGCCGCGGCGGCGCTGGACGCCGATCATCTCCATGAACGCCGCCGCGCCCGCGCCGAAGGCCAGGTACCCCCAGAACTGGTTGACGCCGACGAGGAACGCGCCAGAGCCGCCGGTGGTCGCGATGTCCGCGAGCGAATGCCCGGCGAACGACTGGCCCCTGGTGACCGTGAACACGCCCACCACCGCCGAGGTGATCGCGATCACGGTGCCGACCAGGAGCGCGACGTGCACCGGGCCGCTGGCGAAGAAGCCGGGCTCGAAGATGTGCCCCATGCCTACCTCACCGCGGTCGCGTCCTCGGCGACGGCCGCCGCCTCGTCGACCCCCTCGGCGGCGACCACGAGGACCCGGCCGTGCACCCGGATCACGTCGACGTGCCTGCCGTACAGCCGGCTGAGCACCTCGGGCTGGACCACCTCGTCGGTGCTGCCGACCGCGACCCGGCCCGCGGCCACGTAGGCGATCCGGTCCATGACCGGCATCAGCGGGTTCATGTCGTGCGCCGAGAGCAGCACCGCGATCCGTTCCGCCTTGGCCAGCCTGGCGAGCACGGAGACGATCCCCTGCTCGCTGGAGATGTCCAGGTTGGCCAGCGGCTCGTCGAGCAGCAGCAGCCGAGGCCTGCTGATCAGCGCGTGCGCGATCATCACCCGCTGCTGCTCGCCGCCGGACAGCTCGCCGATCCTGGCGTCCGCGTACCGCTGCGCGCCGACCGCGGTCAGCATGTCGCTGACCAGCTCGCGGCGGGCCCGGGACGGCAGCCGCAGGCCGAACTTGTTCCCGTCGATGCCGAGCGCGACCACGTCCCTGACCCGCAGCGGCATGTCGGGCTCGATGGCCAGCTTCTGCGGCACGTACCCGATCGAGGCGTCCCGCGGCGGCCGCGGCGCGCCCTCGATGAGCACCGTGCCCGTGGTGACGGGCTGCAGGCCGAGGATGACCCGGAGCAGGGTGGTCTTGCCCGCGCCGTTCGGCCCGATGAGCCCGGTGAACTCGCCGGGGCGGATGGTCAGCGAGACGTCGCAGAGGATCTGCCTGCCGCCAAGCCGGACCCCGACGTCGTCCAGCCTGACCAGTTCGGCGTTCGATACAGTCATAGTCGCTCGCTTGATACCCCGCTGGTCACAGCCTTCTGCAGATCCTGGACCTCGGCCAGCATCCACGACTGGTAATCGTAACCGGGCACCGGCATCGTCTCGTAAACGCCCACGACGGGAATGTCGTTCGCCTTCGCCAGGGCGATGAACGACTCGGTCAGCGAGTCCGTCACCTGCTGGTTGTAGAGGAACACCTTGACCTTGTGCTCGGTGAACAGGCTGCGCTGGACCGCGACGTCCTGCGCCGAGGGGTCGGTGCCGTTCATGATGTCGGCCTGCAGCGCCCAGGGCGTCATGTTGTCCGCGCCGACCGCCTGCAGCATGTAGTCGGCCACCGGCTCGGTGGTCGCCACCGGCGTGCCGGCGTACTTGGCGCGAAACGCGGCGATCGCGCTGTTCCAGGCGGTAAGCGAGGAGATGAAGGCGGCCGCGTT
>JASHTQ010000457.1 GCA_030040475.1 Streptosporangiaceae bacterium | reverse complement strand
CCGGGCAGCGCGTAGCCGTACAGGCCCATCTCCTTGGCCTGCGCGATCAGCCGGGGCGGGATCTCGTCGGATTCGTCGATGTCCGCCTCGGCGGGCATCACCTCGCGCCGGATGAAATCGCGCAGCAGCTTCAGCAACTCGTCGAATTCCGCCTGGGTCACCATGAGCGCGACACTAACCCGGCGCGGCAGGCGGCGGAAGGGCCGAGACGAGGGCTGGTCAGGTTCGGCCCGGATCGGCCACGATGATCAGGGAGCGCACTTCGATATCGAGCTGGCCTGAGATGGGACACTGAGGCGGAATATGGACTCCGAGAACCTGGCACGGCAGGCCGAGCTGGCGTTTGAGCGGCAGGGCGACTACGACTCGCTGTTCTTCGAGGGCCGGTGGCATACCAGCGGCTCGCTCGCCGACCGCGCGGCCAGGTTCGCGGCCGGGCTGGCCGGCCTCGGCGTCCGTCCCGGGGACCGGCTGCTCGTGCTGATGGCCAACTGCCCCGAGGTCCTGATCGCCTACAGCGCGGCCTGGCGGGCCGGGGCGGCGGTGACCCCGCTGATCTTCCTGGTCAGCGAGGACGAGCTGCGCAGCGCGCTGGCCGATTCCGGCGCGGTCGGCGTGGTGACCACGGCGGAGTTCTTGCCGAAGGTCTCCGCTGCGCTGGCCGGGGCGCCGGCGGTCCGGTTCGTCGTCGTCCCCGGGGGCGCCGGGCAGCCGGCCGCCGCGGGGGTGCCGGTGCTCGACTTCGCCGAGGTGGCCTCGGCCGAGCCCGGGCCGATCGTCGACCGGGCGGGGACCGACCTGGCCGCGCTGCTCTACACCGGCGGGACCACCGGCACGTCCAAGGGCGTCCCGCTGAGCCACGCGAACCTGCTGTGGTGCGGGTCGGCCGCGCACCAGTCGTCGGTGCGCACCCTTGTGGTCACCTCGGTGCTGCCGCTCCCGCTCGCCCACGCCTACGGCCTGCTGGTGTTCGTCGGCGGCCTGCACAGGGACGAGGGCGCAAGGACGGTCCTGATGCGCTGGTTCGACCCGGCGGGCTGGGTCAAGCTGGCGGAGACCCACCATGCGCAGGGAAGCGCGCTGGTGCCGTCGATGATCCAGATGCTGCTCGGCCAGCCGCTTGAGCAGGCCGACCTGTCGTCGCTGATCGCCATCTCGTCCGGGGCGTCGCCGCTGCCCGAGGAGGTCAGGCGGGAGTTCGAGGCGCGGGTCCCGGCCGCGAAGGTCTACGAGGGCTACGGCTGCACCGAGGCGGCGACGCTGATCTCGGCGAACCCCATCGACGGGCGGCGGGTCGGCAGCGTCGGGCTGCCCGTACCCGGCGTGCAGGTGTCCATCAGAGACGACGCCGACCAGGCGCTGCCGGCGGGCCGGGACGGGGAGATCTGCGTGCGGTCGCCCGGCGTGATGACCGGCTACTGGCACACCGCGGATTCGGCCAGCACCGTGCTGGCGGGCGGCTGGCTGCGCACCGGCGATATCGGCCATCTGGACGCCGACGGCTACCTGTACGTGGTGGACAGGAAGAAGGACCTGATCCTGCGGGGGGGCTTCAACGTCTTCCCGCGCGACGTCGAGGAGGTCCTCGTCGGCCATCCCGCGGTCGCGCAGGCAGGGGTCGTCGGACGGCCGGACGGCCGGCTGGGCGAGGAGGTGGTGGCGTACGTGTCGCTGCGCGACGGCGCCACGGTGAGCCCCGATGAGCTGATCGCGCACTCCAGGCGGCACCTGGCCGCGCACAAGTACCCGAGGCAGATCACGATCGTGCCCGCGATCCCGCTGACCAGCGTCGGCAAGCTCGACCGCAAGAGGCTGCGGGCCTGGGCAGCGGACGCGCAGGCGGCGGCCGGCGTAGCCGATGGCCCAGCGGGAGGCTAGCCGGCCTGGGCGGGCAGGACCTGGCCGGTGACCTCGCCGAAG
The DNA here is from genome assembly GCA_030040475.1 of Streptosporangiaceae bacterium. The sequence goes on along the minus strand of JASHTQ010000457.1, from coordinate 4,829 downwards.
CCGATCCGTGCGCCGTCGGCGCCCGGCGCGGTGGCGGTGATCGTGACCTCGTCCCAGTCCTCGAGGTAGGCACGCACCGACCCGTCCGCCATCCTCAGCGGCTCCGCGCCACCCCAGCTCAGCTCGAGCAGGCAGCCCATGTCGCCGCGTTCGGGGCCGCTGACCGTGCCGGAGGCGTAGAGGTCACCGGTGCGCGTGGATGCGCCGTTCGCCGTCATGTGCGCCAGCATCTGGGCCGGCGTCCAGTACATGGCGGCAAACGGCGGCCGCGACACCACCTGCCCGTTCAGCCGGACCTCCAGGCTGAGGTCCAGGCCCCATTTGCCGACGTCGGCCAGGTACGGCAGCAGTTCGGCCTCGCGGGCAGGCGGGCTGACCCTGGCGTCCTCCAGCGCCTCGAGCGGCACGACCCACGGCGAGATCGACGTGGCGAACGACTTGGCGAGGAACGGCCCGAGCGGTCCCGCCTCCCAGGCCTGGATGTCACGCGCGGACCAGTCGTTGACCAGGAACGCGCCGAACACGTGGTCGGAGAACTTGGCCACGGTCACCGGCACGCCCAGCGGCGAGCCCGCGCCGATCACGAACCCGACCTCTGCCTCGAAGTCGAGCCGCCGTGACGGGCCGTATGTCGGCGCGGCCTGGTCCGGCACCTTGCGCTGCCCGCACGGCCGGGTGACCCGCGTCCCGGACAGCACCACCGTGCCCGACCTGCCGTGGTAGCCGACCGGCAGGTGCCTCCAGTTGGCCGCCAGCGGCTCGGCGGCGTCCGGCCGGAACAGCCGCCCGGCGTTGGCCGCGTGGTAGGAGTTGGCGAAGAAGTCGACGTAGTCGCCAACCGTGAACGGCAGGTGCAGCCGCACCTCGGACAGCGGGAACATGGCCGACTCGATGGACCGGCGATGCCCTTCGCCGGTCAGCTTCTCGGTGATCCGCGCCCGTACCTCGGTCCACCTGCCCGGACCCTGCGCCATGAAGGCGTTCAGCGACGGCTTGCCGAAGACGGGGTCGCCCAGGGCCGACGACAGGTCAAGGACCCAGTCGCCGACCCTGACCCCGACCGTGGGACTCCGCGGACCCTTCGGATGCCCGCTGCCGACCGAGAACACCCCGTAGGGCAGGCAGGCCAGGCCGAATCCCGAATCGGGTGCGAGCTCCAGCCAGGTCATCGTCCCTCTTTGGTTCCAGGCCTCCTAGTCGGACCCGCCGGCGTCCTCGCCGGCCAGGTGACGCAGCGGCTCGCCGACATAGATCTGCCGTGGCCGGGCGATCTTCTGCTCGGGGTCGACAGAGCCTTCCTGCCACTGGGCGAGCCAGCCGGGCATGCGGCCGATCGCGAACAGCACCGGGAACATCGCCACCGGGAAGCCCATGGCCTGGTAGATGATGCCCGAGTAGAAGTCCACGTTCGGGTACAGCTTGTGGCTGATGAAGTAGTCGTCCTCCAGCGCGATCCGCTCGAGCTCGAGCGCGATGTCGAGCAGCGGGTTGCGCCCGGTCACCTCGAAGACCTCGTCGGCCACGCCCTTGATGATCGTCGCGCGAGGATCGAAGTTCTTGTACACCCGGTGGCCGAAACCCATCAGGCGCAGTTCCCCGGCCTTGACCCGCTTGATGTAGGCGGGCACGTTGGCGACCGAGCCGACCTCCTGCAGCATGTTGAGCACCTGCTCGTTCGCGCCGCCGTGCAGCGGGCCGTAGAGCGCCGCCGCGGCCGCCGCGGCCGCCGAGTACGGGTCGACCTGGGAGCTTGCCACGCCGCGCATCGCGTTGGCGGAGCAGTTCTGCTCATGGTCGGCGTGCAGGATGAGCAGCACGTCGATGGCGTGCTCGAGGACGGGGTCCGGCTTGTACTTGGGCTCGGTCATCCGCCGCATCATGTTGAGGAAGTTGCCCGCGTAGGTCAGGTCGTCGTCTGGATACGCGTACGGCAGGCCGAGGGCATGCCGGTAGGCGAAGGCGGCCATCGTGGGCATCTTGGCGATGAGCCGGATCACCTGCTCGTCCCTGACGGCCTTGTCGTGGACGTTCCTGGCCTGCGGGTAGAAGGTGGACAGCGCGGCGAGCGTGCTGATCAGCATGCCCATCGGGTGCGCGTCGTAGTGGAAGCCGTCGATGAACTTCTTGATGTTCTCGTGCACGTAGGTGTGCTGGGAGATCTCGCGTGCCCATGTGGCCGACTCCGCCTTGTCCGGCATCTCGCCGTTGAGCAGCAGCCAGGCGACGTCAAGGAAGGTCGCGCGGTCGGCGAGTTCCTCGATCGGGTAGCCGCGGTAGCGCAGGATTCCCTTATCCCCGTCGATGAAGGTGATGGCGCTGCGACAGCTAGCGGTGTTCTGGAATGCCGGGTCGTAGGAGAGCAATCCGAAGTCGTCATCGGACGTCTTGATCTGCCGTAGGTCGATCGCGCGGATGGCGCCGTCGACGATCGGGATCTCGTAGCTGCGGCCAGTTCGGGAGTCAGTGACACGCAGCATGTCATTCGTGGTCATGTCTAGACCATAGGCCGTATTGGCGGTAACTAGACAGTCCCGAGGATCACGTGTCTCAGCTTGCGACCCTCAACCCAGCTGCAGACGACGTCACCAGACCTGGCGGGCCACCTCGGCAACCAGTTCCAGCTTGCGCTCCTGGGTGTCTTCGCTGATCAGGTTGCCGCCGATGGAGACGGGCGAGAAGCCGCACTGGGTGGACAGGGCGAGGCGGTCCAGGCCGACGTACTTCGCCGCCTCGTCGACCCGGGCGATGAGCGAGTCCGGCGACTCGAGTTCGCTGAGCTTGCTGCTCACCAGGCCGAGCACGACCGCCTTGTCGTCCGGTACCTTCGCCAGCGGCTCGAACGAGCCGGAGCGCGCGTCGTCGTACTCGAGCAGGAACACGTCGTAGTTGGACGAACGGCCGAACACCGCCTCGGCGGTGAAGTCGTACCCGCCGGTGGCGATCCACTTGCTCTGGTAGTTGCCCTTGCAGATGTGCAGGCCGAAGGTGACCCCGGGCACGTCGGCGACGGAGTTGATGATGTCCATGCCCTCGGTGAGAGTCCGCTCGGTCGGCATGCCGAGCCCCTCGCGCAGCGCGCGGTTCTCCGGGTCCACAAGCGTGCCGAGGTCGGGCGAGTCGATCTGGATGTACGTGCAGCCCAGCCGGGCGAGTTCGGCCGCCTCCTCGCGGATGATCGCGGCGGCGTCGGCGAACATCTCGTACGGGTCCGCGTAGGCCGCGGTGGAGCGCTCCGGTGACCAGGCCGAGTACATGACAAGCGGGCTTGGCATGGTGATCTTCACCGGCACGTGCGCGCGGGCGCGGGCGTAGCTGAACTCCTCGATCGTCATCATCCGGTGCGGCCGGAGCCTGCCGGTGACGCTGACCGGGGAATGCCAGTCCCAGATCTCGCCGTCCGCGCCGTGGAAGGTCACCGGGGCGCCGGGCGACAGCTCGACCCCGTCGAGGTCCCCGAGCAGGTGGTCGAGGAAGGAGAAGCGGCGCAGCTCGCCGTCGGTGACGACATCGAGCCCGCAGCCCTCCTGCATGGCGATCGCCTGGTCGACGGCGCGGTCCTCGACCTGCTTGAACTCCGCGGCGCTGATCCGGCCGTCGGCGGCCGCGGCGCGCGCGCCGGTCAGGTAGCGGGGACGCAGCAATGAGCCGATCACGTCGGCGTGATAGATGCCCGGCATTGTCATCCTCCTGTTCCTCGGTCTGGCTAACTCTGATGAGTACACCGGGCCGGAGCCGCCGGAAAGGGCGGCGGATGACGGACTTGCGGTCTTGGCGGCGGCCACAACCGGGCCGGCCCGCCGCCCCACGCCGGGCACAAATCAGCGGGATGTCAGCGCCGCGTCAGCGGCGTCAGCCCGATCTCGGCAGGGTGTCAGGGCGGCCGGGCAGCCTGGCCGGTATGACCTACTCACTACTTACCGAAGGCCTGGTCAAGCGGTTCGGGGAGACCGTCGCGCTGGACGGGATCGACCTGGCCGTCAGCGCCGGCTCGGTGTTCGGGCTGCTGGGCCCGAACGGCGCAGGCAAGACGACCGCGGTCCGGATCCTCGCCACCCTGCTTAAGCCGGACGCTGGACGCGCCACGGTCTGCGGGCGCGACGTGGTGCGCCAGGCCCACCAGGTCCGGCAGCTCACCGGGCTGACCGGGCAGTACGCGTCGGTGGACGAGACGCTCACCGGCACCGAGAACCTCATGCTCATCGGCCGGCTGACCGGCCAGCCGCGGCCCGCGGCGCGAAGCCGGGCGCGAGACCTGCTGGCGGCGTTCCGGCTCACCGACGCGGCCGACCGCGCGGTCAAGACCTACTCCGGCGGCATGCGCAGGCGCCTGGACCTGGCCGCGAGCCTGGTCAGCAGGCCCCGGGTGCTCTACCTGGACGAGCCGACGACAGGCCTGGACCCGCGCAGCCGGGGCGAGATGTACGACATCGTCCGCGGCCTGACCGCGACCGGCGTGACCGTGCTGCTCACCACCCAGTACCTGGAGGAGGCCGACCAGCTCGCCGACGAGATCGCGGTGATCGACCACGGCTCGGTGATCGCGACCGGGACGCCGACCGAGCTCAAGGATCGCACCGGCGCGCTGACGCTCAGCGTGCGCCCGGCCCTGCCTGCCGACGTGCCCGCGGTCGTGGCGGCGCTCGGCGCGGTCACGCGCGCCGAGCCCGAGGTCCGCGACACGACCGTGACGGCGCCGGTGGCCGGGGAGGACGTGATGCCCGCCGTGGTGCGGCGGCTCGACGACGCGGGGGTCCGGGTGGCCGAGCTCACCCTGCGCGGGTCCAGCCTCGACGAGGTGTTCCTCTCGCTGACCGGCCACAGGTCAGAAG
>JASHTQ010000456.1 GCA_030040475.1 Streptosporangiaceae bacterium | reverse complement strand
CGCGATCGTGCCGACCAGATAGCTCCACGGGCCGAGGTGCCAGGGACCGCGCACGAAGTTCGAGCCCTGCCGCAGCCGCAGGTACGTCGGGATCACGTAGGCGATGTACAGGCCGATGACCGCGATCGAGGTGACCGCCGCGTAGGCGGCGCTGTTCCACAGGTACGGCAGGCCAAGGATCAGCGCGCCGACCGCCGCCAGCCAGATCGCGTTGGTGGGCGTCCTGGTCCGCTTGTTCACCTGGTGCCAGAGGCCCGAGCCCGGCAGCGCGCCGTCGCGGGAGAACGCGTAGATCATCCGCGAGTTCGCGGTCACCGAGGACATCCCGCAGAACAGCTGGGCGCCGATCGCGACGAGCAGCAGCAGCTTGGCGCCGGTGTCGCCGATCGCGGTCGCGAAGATCTGGGCCGGCGGCACGAGCGCGCCGGTGTACGTCGTGTACTGCGCCTTCTGGATCGCGAACGTGATCCCGATCAGCAAGATCCAGCCGGCGAACAGCGACACGACGATCGACATCACGATGCCGCGCGGGCCGCTGCGCGCGGCGTTGTGGGTCTCCTCGGTCATGTGCGCCGAGGCGTCGTACCCGGTGAACGTGTACTGCGCGAGCAGCAGGCCGAGCAGCAGCACGTAGAACGTGCTGTGCCAGCCGGTGTTGTTGACGATGTCGGTGAACACGTAGGACGCCGAGGCGTGATGGGACGGCACGAACGCGAGCACGGCCACGATGAGCAGAACACCGGTGATGTGCCACCACACGCTCACGTCGTTCAGCAGCGAGACCAGCCTGATGCCGAACTGGTTCAGCAGCCCGTGCACGAGCAGCACGATCGCGAAGATCAGGATCGTGACCCAGTGCGCGGTGCTGACGTTCCACTCCAGGCTCAGGAACGCGTTGATGAAGAACGCCGCGCCGAAGTCGATGCCGGCCGTGACCGCGACCTGGCCGAGGAAGTTGAACCACCCGGTGAACCACGACCACGCGGCCCCGTTCTTGCGCGCCAGCTTGGCCGCCCAGTAGTACAGGCCGCCCGCGGTGGGGAAGCTGGAGCAGACCTCGGCCATGGACAGCCCGACAAGCAGCGTCATCACGCCGACGACCGGCCAGCCCCAGACGATGATCGCGGGCCCGCCGGTGTTCATGCCGTACCCGTACAGGGTCAGGCAGCCGGACAGGATCGAGATGATCGTGAACGAGACCGCGAAGTTGGAGAATCCGGACATCCTCCTGCGCAGCTCCTGGGCGTAGCCGAGCCGGTGCAGGGTTTCCTCGTCGCTGGACATGGCCGCTTGCTCGTTGACCGCCACGGGCGCTCCTCGTGTTTCAATGGTTCAATATCAGACCATTGGTGGGCAACGCCGGGCCGATGTCAAGACCCGGAGGGCATTAAGGGGCAAATGGTAACTACCGGGCCTGACCTGGGCGGCATGCTGCGGCCGGTGCGCGCGGGCAACGCGTTCGAGGAAACGGTCGAGCGGCTGCTCACGGTCATCAAGCTCGGCCTGGTCGGGCCGGGGGAGCGGTTCCCCGCCGAGCGCGAGCTCGCGATCAGGCTCGGCATCAGCAGGCTCACCCTGCGCGAGGCGATCAGGGAGCTGCAGCAGGCCGGGTACGTCGAGTCCCGCCGCGGCAGATTCGGCGGCACGTTCGTCACGCACCGGCCGCCGGTGCCCGCCCCCGGCGAGCTGCGCCGCCTGGCCCGCGAGGACGGCGACAAGCTGACCGACGCGCTGACCTTCCGGCTCGCGGTGGAAACCGGCGCCGCCGAGGTCCTCGCCCAGCAGATCGCCGCGGCGCCGGCGGACCAGGCTGCCGTGCGCGAGGTCCTGCTGGCCAGGCTGGCCGACCTCAACGCCGCCAGCCCGCAGGACTACCGCCGCCTGGACACGCTCTTCCACCTGGCGATCGCCGAACTCACCGGCTCGACGCTGCTCGCCGCCGCCTGCGCCGACGCGCGGATGCGGCTGAACGACCTGCTCAACGCCATCCCGGTGCTGCGCCGCAACATCGACCACACCGCGGGCCAGCACACCGCGATCGCGGCCGCGATCCTGGCCGGCGACCCGGACCTGGCCCGCCGGGCCGTCTGCGAGCACCTCGAGGGCACGAGCGCCCTGCTGCGCGGATTCCTTACCTAGGTAACGCGGTCGGATAACGCGGTCGGCTCCAGCAGCGTCCGCATCGCGGCCCGCTCCGCGGCGGCGCCGACCAGCGCGGTGAACAGCCGCAGGTCGTCGTGCCGCTCGGGGTGCCACTGCACGCCGAGCACGAACGCGGAGAACCCGTCCAGCTCGGAAGGCCCGGCCTCGACCGCCTCGACCAGGCCGTCCTCCTCCCAGGCCACCGCCTGGAGCCCGTCGCCGAGCAGGTCGACCGCCTGGTGGTGGTGGGTGGGCATGTCATGCCAGCCGCTCTCGTGCAGGATCCCCGACAGCATGCTGCCCGGGCTGATCCGCACCTTGTGCAGGCCGAACCCGGCCGCCGGGCCGTCGTGCCGTGCGTGTCCCACGATGTCCTGCACGTGCTGGTGCAGCGTGCCGCCGCGCAGCACGTTCAGCACCTGCATGCCGCGGCAGATCGCGAGCAGCGGCACGCCGAGGCTCAGCGCGCTCGCGGTGACCGCGAGATCCCACGCGTCCCGCTCCGGCACCGGCGGCTGCGTCTTAGGGTGGCGCGCCGCCCCGTACCTGCCCGGGTCGATGTCCGGGCCGCCGGCCACGATCAGCCCGTCGAGCCCGGCAACGGTCGCCCGCGCCTCGTCGTCGTCCCCGCCCGGCGGCAGCATGACGGGGCGCCCGCCGCTGCGCCGCACCGAGTCCACGTACGGCCATGGCAGCAGCGCCGCCCGCGCGTTCCACAGGCCCCAGGATGCCTCGTCGGCGTACGTGGTTATGCCAATAGACGGTCTCATAGTTCCCCTTTGAACCGTTCCACCGTGCCCCCGCTACCCCAGGAAACCCTTAAAAACCATAATTATTCCGAACGAATGGTGGTTCCCGGTCACCGTCCGTACCCGCCGGCCGGGTGGCCAGCGCACTTACGGCCGCCGAGATTGGGAGTCAGGTTAGCAATGTTTCGCCCGGTGCTCGCCGCGATCGTGCATGTTGCGGTTCTCGTGGTTGGCTGATGACTAATTGTATAAAGCTGCCGGCCCCCGCGTGGTCCGAACACCAAAAACCATAACCCTGTGTTGTCCCCGCCGTGGCCGCCTTAACCGCTCCCCAAGCAGATCCCAAGCTTCCCCTAGGTATCCGCCCCGCGTCACGCGTCGCGGCGGTGCAGCAGCAGGCCGCCGGCGAGCAGGGCGGCGGCGGCCCAGGGTCAGCGCGGTCCAGCCGCACAGCACCGCGAACCCGGCCCACGGCGCCAGCGGGTAGTACCCGTTCTGGGGCGTGTACTGCATGGCGACCTGCGAGTACGCCGGGTAGGGCTGCTGGACGGCGAACGCCGCGGTCAGCGTGCTCACCGGGTCGATGAAGATGCCCTCGAGCGCGCCATCGGCTCGGCGATCAGCTGCGCGGCCCAGGCGGCGGGCAGCCCCACCACGAACGGCCGCGCCGACCACCACGGCCAGCGCGACGAGCCCGGCGAACGTGCCGACGATCGGCTGCGCCACCGACCCCGCCCCGGCCGGCGCCACCGGCGCGATGTCACCGGACCCGGTGACGCTGAACCCCTCACCAGACCGGCGATACCCCCCTTCGGCGCCCCCGACCGCGGTGCCGGCCCAGCGACCGCCGCCAGCCCCAGCCGCTGCCGCATGCCGAGGGAAAACCCGCCGGCCTTCCGGCGGATCACCGGCCCCAGCCCGGCCTGCTCGACCACCGCCCACCCGCCTGGCCGGGTAGCCCTGCGAGCGGGCCAGCCAGAGCAGGTGGTTGCGGGCGGTCCGGCTTGGCTGCAGCGCGTCGGCGTCAAGCAGCGAGCCCGCGACGCTGAGCGGTGCGGCAGCGACCGGTACGGCCGCCCGCCGACCAGCGCGGTCCCCTCGTCCGGGGTGTCCAGGCCCAGGATGACCCGCATCGTGGTGGACTTGCCGGCGCCGTTGCGCATCCTATGCCGTCTGACCAGCGGAAACAGGCAACCGTGCCGCCCGCCGGAGTGATCGCGAGCGACCCGGTTCCCGTGTCCTGGCCCTCAGCCTTCGAAGACCCGGTAGGTCCCGAGTTCGTGTAGTTCGGTTACCTGCGGTGGTTGGTCGAAGCGGTCGTACTTGCCCTGCTGGATCTGCCGGTATGCCTGAAGTTGCCCGAGCGGGGCGAGCCCGCTGCTGGTTTCGGTGACGACGATGTTGACGAAGGTGAGGCCGTCGTCGAGCAGGAAGGTGGAGTAGCGGATGCCTGCTGGCTGGGCACGGTGGATCTCGTCGAAGACGGCGCGCACGAGCTGTTCGTTCTCCGCGGCGTGCTCGGGCTTGACTTTGTAGCGGAGCAGGAACACGCGCCTCACCGGGCCGCCTCCCGGGCTGCGGCTTCCTGCAGTCCCAGGAGCTGCCTGAAGGCGGGGATCATCAGGTCGGCGCCCTTGATCCGTGCGGTCGTTTCGGCGTCGACGAGGCCGGCGTGGGGTGCGTAGGAGGCGCCCCCGGCCGGGCCGAGCGGGACGGATATGCCCGGCGGCTGGGGTGAGTAGCTGGCCAGGTCCGGGCTGCCGGAGATGAGGCTGGTGATGTTGGCGGCGGCGACCTGGGCGTGGGCGAGCGCGGCCTGGGCCCTTTTCGCTTCGGGGATCGCGGTGATGTCGCCGATCGCGAAAACGGTCGGATGGCCTTCGAGCTGGAGCTGGCCGGTGACCTGGAGGTGGCCGTCGTCCTGGCGGGCGGCCTGGAGGCCGTCGGCGAGGTAGCCGGTGACGGGCTCGGTGCCGTAGCAACGGAACCAGATGCCGGCGGTGATGGCGGTGCCATTGCGGGTGGTCGCGGTGAATGCCTGGCCCGTGGCGGGGCGGGGCAGAGGCTCGGTGGCCAGCGACGTGCCGAGGATCAGGGTCACGCCGAGTGCGGCGAGCTGGCGGCGCAGCTCGGCGCGGAACTCGTCGGGGTAGGCGCCGGAAAGGATGTCGTCGGCGGGGTCGATGATCGTCACGGGCTTTTCCGGCCACGCCGTCTTGATCTCCCCGGCTAGCTCCAGGCCCACTGGGCCGGCGCCGAGCAGCAGGGCGTGGCCGGCGCTGGCCAGCGCTCGGTGGGCCGCGTGGAGCCTGGCGCTGGCGGCGGCCGCCTCGTCCAGGTCGGGCTTGGCCGGGAACGGGTACCGCGACCCGGTGGCCAGGATGATGTAGTCCGCCGCGATCTGCTCGCCCGAGCCGAGCGTGACGCTGCCGGCGTCCACGCGGACTGCCCTGTCCTGGATCACCCGCCCGCGGGCGAGCAGCCGGTCGTAGGGCAGGAACAGCCGTCCGATCCAGTCCGGATCGGTCACCGCGCGCAGCGCCGCGACATTGTGCACGAACGTCTCGCGCGGCTCGATCAAGCACACGTCAGCGATCTCGTCCAGCGCCTTCGCCACGGCAATCCCGCCGTAACCGCCGCCCACTACCGCAACGGTGGCAGTCATCAGGTACCTCCCAGCCCATTTTGTTCATTATCATTAACAGTTCACTATCATGAACTATAGCAGAAACTCGATCACGGCCGTGGACTGTTTACGGTCGTAGACTATGAGCGGTTACTAATCTCTTGCCGAGCATGGGGCGGACTACACCATGACAGCCGAACCAGCCGCGAGGGCCGAGGCAGCCCAGGACACCGGGCTGGCCGAGGCAGTGGCCGACCTCGCGCACCACGTCCTGCACCTGTTCGCTGAGGCAGGCCGCGAACACAAGCTCAGCCAGCAGCAGGTCGAACTCATTTGCGCGGTCATCGTCAGGAGCTCGGTCGGCATGACCGAGCTGGGCGGCGTCCTGCACATCGAGAAGTCAAGCCTCAGCAACCTCGTCGACCGACTGGAACAGCGAGGGCTCGTCGTCCGCACCCGCAACCCGCACGACCGGCGGGCCACCCTCGTGTCCCTCACCGATGAAGGCGCCAGCGTCGCGATGCAGACCCGCGATGACGTCATCGCACGACTCCGGCGCCAGCTCGCCCACCTGGCGCCCGCGGACCAGCACCGCCTGGCGGCAGCCGCTCGCGAGCTGACCCGGGCCGGATAGCCGCCGCCGGGCAGGTGAGGCGGACGCGGGCCGACGCCTTGCCACCCGCGTATGGTCAACCCGGTGTCACAAGGTGACCCCCTGACCAGGTGAGCGACAGCCCGCTTGGCGTGCCAGCAATAAACGTCTCAATTCAGTAACGGGGTTGCCCGCGCCGTTCGGCCCGACGAACCCGGTGACCTGGCCGGGCTGGACGGTGAACGTCATCCCGTCAAGCGCGAGCACCGGCCCGAACCGCTTCCGCAGCCCGCTGACTTCAATCGGTGTCGGCACGGTGTCGCCCGCCGACACCGGATCGACACCGTCCGCCTGGCATCGTTGGATGCATGCGAGTGCTGGTCGTGGAGGATCACGAGGTGCTGGCCGGGGCCATCGGGACCGGACTGCGCCGCGAGGGCATGGCCGTCGACGTGGTCCTCGACGGGGATGACGCGCTTGAGCACCTGGCCGTCACCCGCTACGACGTCGTCGTCCTGGACAGGGACCTGCCAGGGACGCACGGCGATGAGGTGTGCCGCAGCCTGGTCACCGGAGGATCGGGGAGCCGGGTGCTGATGCTGACCGCGGCGAGCACGGTCAGGGACCGGGTCGGCGGCCTCGGCATCGGCGCCGACGACTACCTGACCAAGCCGTTCGACTTCGCCGAGCTCGTCGCCCGGATCAGGGCGCTGGCCCGGCGCAGCGCCGCCGCGCTGCCGCCCACGCTCGCGGGCGGCGACGTGACCCTGGACCCGAACCTCCGTGTCGCGTTCCGCTCCGGGCGCCGCCTCGACCTCAGCCCGAAGGAATTCGCCGTGCTCGAGTGCCTGCTGTCCTCGCTCGGCCGGGTGGTCTCCGCCGAGGAACTGCTCGAGCGGGCCTGGGACGAGGCCGCCGACCCATTTACCACCGCGGTGAAGACCACGATCCGCCGGCTGCGGGCCAAGCTCGGCGAACCGCCCGTCATCCACACCGTCCGCGAGCGCGGCTACCGGATCGGAGAGGCATGATGACCCTTCCAGGCAGGCAGACGGCCACGATCCGGGTGCCCCGGCTGACCCTGCGGACCCGGCTGACCGTGCTGTACGGCGCTCTGTTCAGCGCCTCGGTCGCCGCCGTCGTCGCGGTCTGCGAGCTGCTGTTCCCGAACTTCATGCGGGGGCACGCCTCCTCCCGGGCTCCGGCCGGTACCGCCTCCTACGCGCCGGGTCCGGCCTACTCCGCCGCCACCCACTCGCTGTCCGCCCAGTCCGCGGTGTTCCTTGTCGTGCTGATCGCGCTGTCCCTTGGCGCCGGCTGGCTGATGGCCGGGCGCAACCTGCGCCCGCTGCGCGCCATCATCGCCACCTCCCGCGACATCTCGGCACGGAACCTGCACCAGCGGCTGAACCTGGCCGGTCCGCGTGACGAGTTCACCGAGCTCGGGGCCACCCTGGACGACCTGTTCGGCCGGCTTGAGGCCTCGTTCGAGTCGCAGCGCCGGTTCGTCGCCAACGCCTCGCACGAGCTGCGCACCCCGCTCGCCGCCGGACGGACCCTGCTTCAGGTGGCGCTCGCCGACCCGGACGCGAACACCCAGTCCATGCGCTCGGCCTGCCAGCAGGCGCTGGTCCTCGGCGACCAGCAGGAGCGCCTGATCGAGGCGCTGCTCACGCTGGCAAGCAGCGAGCGCGGCGTCGAGCAGTGGGAGCCCTTCGACCTGGCCGAGATCGCCGCGAAGGTCGTGGCGGACCGCGGCCAGGAGGCAGGCGGCCGCGGCCTGGCCGTGGCGGCCGCGCTTGCCCCCGCGCCGGCCACCGGCGACCCGAGCCTGGCCGAGAGCATGGTGGCCAACCTGGTCGACAATGCCCTACGGTACAACGTGCCAGGTGGCCTGATCGACGTGTCCACCTCGATGAGCGCCGGGCGGGCCAGCGTGCGGGTCGCCAACACCGGCCCCGTTATCCCCGCCGACCAGCTGGACCGCCTGTTCCAGCCCTTCCAGCGCCTCGGCCGCGACCGGATCGGCCACGCCGGGGGACACGGCCTGGGCCTGGCCATCGTCGGCGCCATCGCGCACGCCCACGCCGCCGCGCTGACCGCCCGTCCCCGCCCCGAAGGCGGCCTGGACATCGAGGTCAGCTTCCCCTAGTCGGCCTCTGCCGCGGGCCTGCCCGTCGGCCCGCCGCATCGCCACTCGGGTAGATTCGGGCTGCGGAGAGGATGTGGCATGGCCATCGTGGTTTTGGTGCTGTGGATGTTCACCGCTGGCGCCGGCGTCTACGTGCTGGTGACGAGCAACCTGGGGCGCGCGCGCCCCGCCGACGGCCCCGGGCACGGCGACCTCGCGGCCCAGCTGGCGTCGGCAGCGGCACCGTCCGTCGCCAGCACGGCCGCACCGTCGGCCGCCGCAGGTCCCGCCACGACGCCGCGCGCCGCGCGCCGCGCGGCACGCCGGGCGTCAAGGGACCGGTGGGACCCGCCGTCGCTGGCCGCGTCCAAGACCGCGCCGATGACGCCGCAGTTCCGGTCGCTGATCGAGTTCGTCCACCCCGCCTTCGGGATCACCGGCCTGGCGTTCTGGCTGGGCTACACGCTGATCCACTCCCGGCCGCTCGGCTGGATCGCGTTCGGGCTTGTCGCGGTCACCGCCTGCTTCGGCCTGGCCTGGTTCACCGCCAACGTCCGCGCGGCCCGGCGCCACGATCCCGCCGAGCCCCCGCCGTCCTTCAACGGCCGCGTCATCGCGCTGCACGGCGCGGCCGCCGCCGTGACCCTGACGCTTGCCGCGCTCACCGCGCTGATCGCCCGCGGCTAGCTGCCCGGGCATCGCTAGCACCCAGTGCCGCGGCCGCCCGCACGGATAGGGAGAGTTGTGACCGTGAGCCAGGAGGGGAGTCAGTAGGCTCAGGGTCTTCGTGGCGACCGCGTGCACTGGGCACTCACATATGGACACGATCCGTCGCCCGGAGTGGCTCACCGATCCCGGCCCGCGTAAGCACTTGGTAATACCTGGCGACGCCGCTGCTCCAGGATGACCCGGCTGGGTACGATCATGTCCAGGCACCAGGCCGGGCAAAGGACCTCGAACGTGACCAAGGCGGACGGCGACCCAGGCCCCGCAACGGAGCCAAGGCGCCTGTCCAGGCGCCAGGCGCTGACCGCGCTCGGCGGCGGCGTCGGCCTCCTGATCGCCGAGCAGGTCCTGCTGTCGGGGGATCAGGCCCGGACCGGTCAGGTGTCCGCCTCCCCGGTTCCCGGCGCGCCGCGCGCCGCACCGCAGCCCGGCGGCTACGCGCCCGACGGCACCGCGGGCCGTATCGCCGCGCTGCCGCTGCAGAGCGTAATGCTGCTCGACAGCCCGTTCCGCGACAACCAGCGGCGGAACACCGCCTACCTGCTGTTCCTTGACCCCGACCGCCTGCTCCGCTCCTTCCGGCTGAACTACGGCCTGCCCTCGGCCGCCCAGCCGTGCGGCGGCTGGGAGAAGCCGACCTCGGAGGTGCGCGGCCACAACACCGGGCACCTGATGTCCGGCCTCGCGCTGACCTACGCCAACACGGGCGAGCCCGCCGCCCGGGAGCGCGGCCGTTACCTGGTCGATCAGCTTGCCGCGCTGCAGGCCAGGGCGATCGACGTCGGCTTTCACCCCGGCTACCTGTCGGCGTTCCCCGAGTACTACTTCGACTGGCTCGAGCAGGGCAAGCCGGTCTGGTCGCCGTACTACATGATCCACAAGTACCTGGCCGGGATGATCGACCAGTACCAGCTGACCGGCGACGACCAGGCGCTCGACGTCGCCGTAAAGCTTGCCGACTGGGTGGACTGGCGCACCGGGCGGCTGCCCTACGCGCAGATGCAGATGACGCTGAACACCGAGTTCGGCGGCCTGCCCGAGGCGCTGGCGAACCTCTACACGATCACCGGCGCGGACCGCTACCTGGCCACGGCGCAGCGGTTCTACCACGCGGCGGTGCTCGACCCGCTGGCCGACGGCGTCGACGTGCTGCCCGGGCTGCAGGCCAACGTGACCACGCCGAAGATCATCGCCTGCGTCCGGATGTGGGAGGAGACCGGCAGCAGCAAGTACCACGACATCGCGCAGAACTTCTGGGACCTCGTGACCGGCCACCACGTCTACGTCATCGGCGGCGCGGGCAACTACGAGCACTTCCAGGATCCCGACGTGGTCGCCGCCCAGCTGTCCAACTTCACCTGCGAGAACTGTGTCGGCTACAACCTGCTCAAGCTCACCAGGCTGCTCCAGTTCCACCAGCTGACCAGGGTGGACATGATCGACTACTACGAGCGCACGCTGTTCAACCAGATGCTCGGCGAGCAGGACCCGGCCTCGCCGCACGGCTTCAACTGCTACTACACCGGCCTGTCCGCGGGCGCGTTCAAGCGGCAGCCGCTGAACTACTTCCCGGCAGGCAATCCCGACGTCTACTCGACCGACTACGACGACTTCACCTGCGACACCGCCACCGGGATGGAGACCCAGGCCAAGTTCGCCGACACCATCTACACCCGCGACGCGGACGGGATCTACGTCAACCTGTTCATCCCCTCGCAGCTAGCCTCGCACGGCCTGGCGCTGCGGCAGACAACGGCCTTTCCCGACACCCCGGTCACCACCCTGTCCGTGCTCTCCGGCACGGCGCTCATCACCCTCCGGGTCCGCATTCCGCACTGGGTGGCCGCGCCGCCGGCCGTCCGTCT
>JASHTQ010000455.1 GCA_030040475.1 Streptosporangiaceae bacterium | reverse complement strand
GGCCGCGCCCGCCCGGATGGCCCCGGCTGCCCGGTTCGCGGCCCGGCCGCTGCGAGTGGCGCTGGTCGCAGAAGGCTGTTACCCCTTCCATCTCGGCGGCGTCAGCCTCTTCTGCCATCAGCTGATCGAGGCGATGCCCGAGCATTCGTTCACCGCTGTGGCGCTCACCGTGGACGGTACCGAGCGCAGCGCGTGGTCGGCACCGGACAACCTCACCGACGTCGTCAACATCCCGCTGTGGGGACCGCGGCCGCGGCGGCGTGGCAGCGCCAACACGCCTCCGGCGTCGTTCACCAGGCCCTTCGAGGTCCTGCTCGGCAGCATGTTCGGGCCGCTCACCAGACGGTATGAGGCGCCGTCCGCAGCCGCGTTCCTCGGAGCGCTGCGCGGGCTGCGCGAGTACGCCATGGACAGCGATCTCAGCAGCGCCATGACGTGCAACGATTCGCTCGACCGCATGCTCCGCGCGTGGCACGATGCCGGACTGGACTCCGACCACGCCGACGCCGGCGGCCCGCTTACCCTTCGCGATGCGGCCGCCGCGGTCGGCCGTATCGAGCATCTGCTGCGGCCGCTGTCCCACCCGCCGGTGCGGGCGGACGTCTGTCATCTGGCCATGAACGGGGTGGCCCTGCTGGTCGGGCTCGCCAGCAAATGGGCATACGGCACACCGATGGTGATGTCCGAGCACGGCATCTACCTCCGCGAGCGCTACCTCGGCCTGGCCCAGGACGGCGTGTCGCAGCCGGTGAAGGTGATCCTGATGCGGTTCCACCGGCGCCTGGCCGCGGCAGCGTACAGAAGCGCCGACGTGCTGGCCCCGCATTCCGGCTACAACCGCAGGTGGCAGCTTTACGGCAGCGCGGATCCCGCACGCATGCGGACCATGTACAACGGCATCAACCCCGACGACTTCCCGTTCGCGCCGGAGGAACCCGCCGACCCGACGATCGTCTTCGTCGGGCGCATCGACCCGCTGAAGGACCTGCACACGCTGATCCGGGCCTTTGCGCTCGTCCGGCAGAAAATCCCCGGTGCCCGGCTTCGCATCTTCGGTCCCGTCCCGGCAGGCAATGAGCAGTACCAGGCCAGCTGCGCCCGGCTCATCGCCGATCTCGGACTATCTGGTGCCGCGACGCTTGAAGGCCGTGTCGCCAATCAGGCCGACGCGTACCGGGCCGGCCACCTGGTCGCGCTGACCAGCGTCTCCGAGGGATTTCCTTACACGGTCGTCGAGTCGATGTCCATGGGCCGCCCCCAGGTCTGCACGAACGTCGGAGGAGTCCCCGAGGCAGTGGGTGACGCCGGCTTCGTGGTGCCGCCCCGCGACTACGCAGCGGTCGCCAACGCGTGCGTCCGGCTGCTCGCCGACGCCGGCCTGCGGCGCTTCCTCGGCATGCGCGCCCGCCAGCGGGTGCTTGACCGGTTCACCCTCGCCAGGTGGTGCAACGCGTACCGGGAGATTTACGCCGAACTCGCCTCGACAGGGTGGACGGCCCACCGCGCCGTACGGGGCGCGCCCCCGCGGCCGGCGCTCGCGGGGGCATCTCGTCACGAGCACCGCCCGTTGATGCCTGCCCCGTACCCGGGTACCGGCCGAACCGTAGCGGATATCGAGCACGGCCAAGCGCGGGTGGCGCGATGACCGAGCGATTCACCCTCGACCGCAGGCAGCCAGCCGACGTGCTGCCGCGCACCGGGCGCGACGTGCGGCCGGGGGACGGGCGCGAGATGCTCCCGGGCGCCAGGCGAGGCGGACCGCCGACCTGGGCGCCGGCTGGACCGGCTGGACCGGCTGGACCGCCCGCCCGCCTGGCCGGGAGGATGGCGCCGACCATCGTGTCTGCCGTCGACGAGCTACACGTGGCCGCCGTGCTGGAAAGCATGGGCGTGACCGACTCGGCCGCCAGGCGGGACTACGGCCAAGCCGATGTGTTCGCGCTGGCGACCGCGATGTACCGGTGGCGGCCGGCCATCGGCCTCGCCGCCGGGGGCGACGGCCCGGCCGTGCCGGCGCGGTCACGGGGAGCCTGGTGGGTGCTCAGCCACGGGCCGCTGTACGTGTTGCCGAGCACCCTGTACCCCGCGGTGCTGATCGCGCTGGGCCACGCCACGACGTTCCGGACGCTGGTGTTCACCTCGGCGCTCGGCTGGGTGTGGGGCATGGGCATGAGCGCCGTCGCCTACCAGTTTGTCGGCCGCGGCCTGGACCGGTCGGCAGCACGGGCGTTCCGCCTGCTCGGCCCCGTGGGCATAGCGATCGCGCTGCTCGCCGGCACCGTGTTCGCGGTGACCGGGCCGGGCGGGGCAGGCCTGGCGGCGTTCGCGGGCGCGCAGATGACCTTCCAGCTCGCATCGGGCGTTCTGGTGTTCTACGGCAAGGAAATCCGGGTCGCCGCCGCGATGCTGCCCGCGTTCGCCGCGGGCATCGCCTTCCTCGCCTCCGGCTCGGCCGCCAGGGTCTTGACGCCGGCTTTGGTGATCGGGGCGTTGTGCATCGCGGCGCTCGCGGTGACCGCATGGGTGACCGCCGGCCGGGCGCCGACGCGATCCGGCCCGGGGAATCCTGTCCCGGTCATGCGCATGTTCACGGGCACAGGACCCAGCCTTTGCTACGCCGCGCTGTGCGCGCTGTATTTCCTGAACTCCGACGCGCGATTCCTGGCCGGCGAGTTCGACCTGGCCATCTCGGCCATGCCGCTGATCCTGGGCATGGGAGCACTCGAATGGCGTGCGCTGCGCTTCACCGAGAAAGTCGGCCAGCTATTCAATCGCCCGGCCACGTCCGCGGAATTCCGGCGTGCCGCCTGGCGGCTCCTGCTCGCCGAACTGGCCAACTGCCTGATCGTCCTCGGCGGCCTGGCCGCCGTGTTTATGCTCGTCCTGACCAAGGGCGGGCTGCTCAGCGGCCAGGGCTCGCTGCTCGTGGACGCGTATGTACTACTCGGCGGCGCGTATTTCCTCGGCTTCATCATGGCCCGGCACCAGCAGTATGCCCGGCTGCTCGGAATCATGTGCCCGGTGGTCGTCGCCGAGGTCCTGCTGGCCGACCGGATCGCCCCACAGGCAGCGGTCCAGATCTTCCTGCTGAGCATAGTCGTTCTGCTCATTCTGCAGATAGTGATGCTTCGGGTCAGCTTCCAGCGTATTTACCGGTACCAGTGATCCGAAGGGGATGTAGGTCGTGCATGTTGCAATCCTCGCAGGAGGCCGCGGAGTGCGTCTCCGGCCCTACACGAGCGCGATCCCGAAGCCGCTTGTGCCCATCGGCGAGGAGTACGCCATCTTGGACATCGTCCTGCAGCAGCTGAAGGCGCAGGGCTTCACCAGGGTCACGGTCGCGATCGGATACCTCGGCTCGCTGATCCGCGCCTTTGTCGGCGACGGGTCTCGCTGGGGTCTGGATGTCGACTACTCAGAAGAGGAGAAGCCGCTCTCGACGGTAGGGCCGCTGCTGAACTTTCTCGACCGGTTGCCAGAGCACTTCCTTGTCATGAACGGCGACGTGCTGACCGATCTGAATTACGCCGACCTCCTGCGGCGGCACATCAGCTCGGGTGCGCCGCTGACGGTCGCTACCTACCAGCGCCACGTGAAGATTGACTTCGGCACGCTGGAGACCATCGACGATGAAATCGTCAGGTTCAGCGAGAAACCGGTGCTGTCGTACCAGGTGAGCATGGGCGTGTACGCGATGTCGTGCAGCGTGCTGGCCCGCTACCCGAAGAATGTCGAGTTCGGCTTCGACCACCTGGTCCATGATCTGCTGGCGCGGGAGGAACGGCCGCTCTCCTATCCCTTCGGCGGGTACTGGCTGGATATCGGCAGGCCGGACGACTACGACGAAGCCAACCGCACCTTCGAGCAGCTACGGCCCATCCTTCTCCCGGCCGCGGCGGCGACCCATGGCATCGAGGTCGCGTGAGACCCGACCGGCGCGTGCTGCTGTTCGGCGCATCGGGCTTCCTCGGCGCGGAGGTGGGCGCCGCGCTGGACCGTGACCCGCGGGTCGGCACGGTGATCCGGGTCGGATCGCAGCGGGCCAGCCAGCAGAAGGCCGGCTGGGTCAAGCACGACCTCATAGCGGCCGACACAGCGGAACTTGCCACGCTGGTCCGCCATGCCCGGCCGGACGCGGTAATCAACTGCGCGGGGCGGCTATCCGGTGGCACTGTCCAACTGGTCGAGGCGAATGTGCTGGTCACTGCCCGCCTGCTCGAGGCCATCGGCGGCCAGGCTCCGACCTCGCGACTGGTGATGCTGGGCTCAGCGGCCGAGTACGGTCCGGTTCCGCACGGCCAACTGGTCGGCGAGGACTTCCCGGCCAATCCCGTCACCCCCTACGGGGTGACCCGGCTAACCAGCACGCGCCTGGTTGAGCTGGCCGTCCTGCAGGAGCAGGTCGATGCCACCGTGCTGCGGGTGTTCAACCCGATCGGTCCGGGAGTGCCGCCGCAGAGCATGCTCGGCCAGGCGGTGGCGGGCATGCGCGCGGCGCTCGGCCGGGGCGAGGACACGGTCGCGCTCGGCCCGCTGGACACCTACCGGGACTTCGTGGACGTCCGCGACGTGGCCACCGCGGTCGTCGCGGCGGCACTGGCCGACCAGGTGAAGGAGCCGGTGCTCAACGTCGGAACCGGCCGCCCCGTCCGCTGCCGGGATCTGGTAGCCCTGCTGGCCGAGGTCGCCGGGTTCACCGGCCGGGTCGCGGAGACCAGCCCCCCGTCGATCCAGTCCGCCCCGGTGGACTGGAGCGCGGCCGACCTGAGCCGGGTCAGGCGGTCGCTCGGCTGGGCGCCGGCCTACGACCTGCGGACGTCGGTGACGGCCAGCTGGCGCTGCGGGGAGCCGCAGTACCAGGGGACACCCGGATAACAAGCTCATTAGCGTGGCCGCTGAATAGGAGATTGGACCGTGCCAACGGAATCAGGAAAGTTCTCAAGAATTGGCGTCATCGGCATGGGGTATGTCGGCCTGACCCTCACGGCCGCGATGGCGGACAAGGGCTACGAGGTGTACGGGGCGGAGATCCAGCCCGAGATTGTTGACCTGCTCTCCGGGGGCAAGCCGCACATATTTGAGCCGGGCATCGCGGAGATCTTCGAGGACCTGGTCGGCAAGCGGATCTTCGTCGCGCCGAAGCTGACGGAGTTCGTCGACGCCGCGATCATCTGCGTGTCCACCCCCATCGATCCGCAGACGCACGCACCGTACCTGGAGAACCTCGCCGCTGCCGCGGAGCAGATCGCGGAGCGCTGCTCGCCGGACACGCTGGTCGTGGTGCGCAGCACCGTGCCTGTCGGCGCCACCCGCGAGGTGGTGCTGCCGCCGTTGGCCAAGGCGTGGGGTACGGTACGCCTGGTAATGGCCCCGGAACGCACCATCCAGGGACAGGCGCTGCGTGAACTGGTCGAGCTGCCGCAGATCGTGGGCGGGCTCGACGAGCACAGCCTGGAGCTGGGGCTTGAGCTGTTCGGCGGCCTTGCCAAGCAGGTTGTCGCCGTCTCGACCCTGGAGACGGCCGAGTTGGTCAAGCTCACGAACAACTGCCACACGGACGTGATCTACGCGTTCGGCAACGAGGTGGCCAGGCTGACCGAGCGGCTCGGGCTCGACCCACTCGAGGTAATCCGGGCCGCCAACCTCGACTACCCGCGCCCGGACATCGCCAAGCCCGGCTACGTGGGTGGCGGCTGCCTGTCCAAGGACCCGTACATCATGGTGTCCGGCGCCGGGCGCAGCGCGCATCTTCCCGCGCTGATCAGGGCGGCCAGGGCGCTGAACGAGGATCTTCCCGTGCACGTGGCCGGCCGGGTCGTGGAGATGATGCGCGCGACCGGCGGCCGGACCCTGTTCGTACTGGGCTGGGCGTATAAGGGCTGGCCGCCCACCGATGACATGCGAGGCACCCCGATCGCGGCGATGATGCCGGTGCTGGCGGCCGCCGGCCTCCACGTTCTCGGCCATGATCCACTGGTCGCCGACGACGTTATCCGCGCCCACGGCGGCACGCCTGTCGAACTGTGGCGCGGGTTCCTGGACAGCGATGCGGTGCTGGTGATCACCGATCACCCCGCCTACCGCGCGCTCGACGTCGATGACCTGCTGGCGGGGTCGCGCGTCCGGGTCGTGTACGACTCCTGGCGGATCCTCGACGGCGACCGGATCGCCGCCAGCGGTATCCGGTACGCCGGACTGGGCTACGAGCCCGCCGTTTCGCCGATCACGGCGGTGACCAGGTGAAGGCGCTGATCCTGGGGGGCGCCGGCTTCATCGGCCTGCACCTGGCACGCCGGCTGCAGAGTACCGGGAATGCGGTGACGATCGTCGACGACTTCTCCCGCGGGCGCCGCGATCCGGATCTGGCCGCGCTCGGCGTCCCCGTGCTGCACGCGGACCTGGCCGACCCGGCGTGCTATGCGGCCCTGCCGCGAGGATGGGACCACGTCTACCTGCTGGCCGCCGTCGTCGGGGTCAGGAACGTGGTGAACGACCCGGTGCGGGTGATCAGGACCAACACGCTGACCGTGCTGAACCTGATGGACTGGATCGGGCCGGACGAGCGGCTGTTCTTCGCCTCGACAAGCGAGACCTACGCGGGCGGGGTGAGCCGCGGGATGGTTCCGGTGCCCACGCCAGAGACGGTCCCGCTCGTGGTCGAAGACGTCAGCGCACCGCGTTTCGCGTATGGCATCAGCAAGCTCCTCGGCGAGGCGGCGGTGATCCACTCGGCCCGCGCTACGGGCGTTCCTTACGTGATCGGCCGGTTCCATAACGTCTACGGAGCCCGGATGGGCGCCGACCACGTCATCCCCGAGTTGCTGCTGCGGGCGATGCGCCGGCAGAACCCGTTCCCGGTGTACGGCATGGAGCAGTCCCGGGCGTTCTGTCACGTGGACGACGCCACCGAGGCGATGACCCGGCTGATGACCACCGACGCCGCCATGGGCGAGATCGTGCACATCGGCAACGACACCGAGACGAGCATCGCCGACCTGGGCAAGCTGGTGCTGCGGATAGTCGGTCTTGACGCGGACATCGAGGCCCGGCCCGCGCCCCCCGGCTCGGTCGCCCGTCGCTGCCCGGACCTCGGCAAGCTGCGTGCCCTTACCGGGTACGAGCCTACCGTTTCCCTGGAGGAAGGCGTGCGTCGCACGTTCGAGTGGTACCGGGCTCACTACCGCGAGGATTGATCGAGTAGCTGGCCCGGACTTGTGGAACCTGCCGTCCGCCGGGGGTGCACTAGCATGAGTTTCATGAGCCACCTGCCGGTAGACGGACAGGAGCCGGTTGTGCCGCTGCCGGAGCGCGAGCCCGCGGCGATCCGTGCGGCTGTGGCGCGTCTTGACCCGACAGCTCTCGCGAGGTTCGAGGCCGATTGGACGACCGCGACTGCCCGCGCGCGAGATGAGTACAGCCTGCTTCCTGCCAGGCACTTCGTCGAGCACTGGTTCACCTGGGTTGCAGTGGAACGGTGGCCGCAGCTTGCGGCCCGGCTCCACGCCTGCGAGCGCATCGTCGCCGAGTCACGGGATCGTACCGAGCGCCGGGAGGCTGCAGCCGAAATCAGCCAGATCCTGCGGCAGGCCGAGACAGCCACTGCATGAGCGACTGGACGTGGGAGTACGTCCCGGACGCAGTCAATGTCGTTGGCGGCCTCACCAGGCTCAGATTGAGCAGGTGGAAAGCCTCGTATCCCGGATTGCTGACGCAGTAGCAGTACGCAGGATCGGCGTCTCATTCGACGTGACCGACGCGGTGTCCAACGTAAAGAGCTACGGTGAGGGTCCCGTGATGATCTGGTTCCTTGAGGATTACCGCGACGATGTAGTCCTGGTGGTGCGGGTCCAGCACTTCGCGTTGCCTGATCAGGCAGGCTGACCGCGTCGGCGGCGAAATTCGAGAAGACATCTCAGCGCGGACGTAATGTGACCCGAGTCATGATCCAGAACTGAGGACCACTCCGGTCAAGCGCGGTCGGCCTGGATCCGGGCGGCGATGCCGGCCAGCAGGCAGTCCAGGCCGAACTCGAAGCGCTCGTCCCTCGTCTCCGGCGCGTCCGGGTCCAGGCCCTCGGACACCATGCGCTGGATCCGCGGGTAGCGGCCGGAGTTGGCGAAGAACGAAACGTACCGGTCGCGCTCGGCCTCGATCTCCTCCGGCGTCAGGCCCGCCTCCATCTTCTCCCTGTCGCGGTCGCCGCGCCTCTCCTGCGCCTCGCGCAGCACCGCCCCGTTGACGTAGGTCCCGACCGTCATCAAGAT
>JASHTQ010000454.1 GCA_030040475.1 Streptosporangiaceae bacterium | reverse complement strand
GAGGCCATCCGCCAGATCAGGCACGAGATCGGCCGGGACCGCTGCTTCTTCCTGCACGTCAGCCTGCTGCCCTACATCGGCCCGTCGGGCGAGCTGAAGACCAAGCCGACCCAGCATTCGGTGGCCGCGCTGCGCAGCATCGGCATCCAGCCGGACGCGATCGTGGCCCGCTCGGACCGGCCGATCAGCGCGGGCCTGAAACGCAAGATCAGCCTGATGTGCGACGTCGACGAGGAGGCGGTGGTCTCCGCGCCCGACGCGCCGTCCATCTACGACATCCCGAAGGTGCTGCACGCGGAGGGGCTGGACGCCTACGTGGTGCGCAGGCTCGGCCTGCCGTTCCGCGACGTGGACTGGAGCGAGTGGGATGACCTGCTGCGCCGGGTGCACCGTCCGGCGCACAGCATCACGATCGCCCTGGTCGGGAAGTACGTGGACCTGCCCGACGCGTACCTGTCGCCGGCCGAGGCGCTCAAGGCGGGCGGCTTCGCCAACGACGCGCAGGTGAACATCCGCTGGGTGATCAGCGACGCCTGCGAGGATCCCGAGGGCGCCGCCAGCGAGCTTGAGGGCGTCGACGGCGTGCTGATCCCCGGCGGGTTCGGGGTCCGCGGCATCGAGGGGAAGATCGGCGCGATCCGGTACGCGCGCGAGAACGGCATCCCGATCCTCGGCCTGTGCCTCGGCCTGCAGTGCATGGTCATCGAGGTGGCCCGCGACCGGGCCGGCCTGCCCGAGGCGGACAGCGCCGAGTTCAACCCGGCCACGCCGGACCCGGTCATCGCCACGATGGCCGACCAGGAGGACGTGGTGGCGGGGGAGCGGGACATGGGCGGCACGATGCGGCTTGGCCTGTACCCGGCCGTCCTGCAGCCCGGCACCCGGGTCCAGGAGCTTTACGGGCACGGCCTGGTCGAGGAACGCCACCGGCACAGGTACGAGGTCAACAACGCCTACCGCGCCGCGCTCGAGCAGGCCGGGCTGGTTTTCTCCGGGCTGTCCCCGGACGGGCACCTGGTCGAGTTCGCCGAGCTGCCGCGGGACACCCACCCGTTCTTCGTGGGCACCCAGGCGCACCCGGAATTCCTGTCCCGTCCGACGCGTCCGCACCCCCTGTTCAGCGGCCTGATCGCCGCCGCGCTCGCCCGCTCCAAGTCGCTCGGAATGGCCGGCGCGCGCGCCGTGGCCAGCGCATGAGCGAGGTGAACATCTCCGACGTTCCGCAGAGATGGCCGGTGGCGTCGTCGGCCGAGCCCTACCGCGGCAAGCTGGTCAGCGTGCGCGCGGACAAGGTGCGGATGCCCGACAATCACCTGGCCGAACGGGAAGTGGTGATTCACCCAGGCGCGGTGGGCGTGCTGGCACTCGACGACGCGCACCGGGTCCTGATGATCAGGCAGTACCGCCACCCCGTCGGCTATCTGCTGTGGGAGATCCCGGCCGGCCTGTGCGACGTGGCAGGGGAAACGCCGTGGGCCACCGCGCAGCGCGAACTGGCGGAAGAGGCAGGCTACCGGGCCAGCGACTGGCGTGTCCTCGCCGACTACTTCAGCTCGCCCGGCTTCAGTACCGAGCGCCTGCGCGTCTTCCTCGCCCGGGGCCTTGAGCCCATTCCCGCCGCGGAACGCCACTTCGAGCCCGAGGACGAGGAGGCGTACCTGCTGACCGAGTGGCTACCGCTCGACGAGGCGGTGCGCAAGGTCTTCGCGGCTGAGCTGCACAACGGCGTCGCGGCTCTCGGCATCTTGGCCGGATATGCTGCCAGGGCAAATGGCTTCGCCACGCTCCGCGCCGCCGATGCGCCGGTGTCTTGAGTGTGCTTGCATGACCGTAGCGGAGCAATGGCGCTCCCCAGTCTGGAAGGACCACCATGAAGGTCGGAATTCCCCAGGAAGTCAAGAACCACGAGTACCGAGTGGCGATCACGCCGTCCGGCGTGCACGAGCTGGTCCGTGGCGGGCATCAGGTGGTCATCCAGGCCGGAGCGGGTGAGGGCTCGTCGATCCCGGACGAGGACTTCACCACGGCGGGCGCCAAGATCCTTCCCACCGCGGACGACGTGTGGGCGGAGGGCGAACTGATCCTCAAGGTCAAGGAGCCGATCGAAGAGGAGTACGGGCGCATGCGCGCCGGGCAGGTGCTCTTCACCTACCTGCACCTGGCCGCCTCCGCGGAGTGCACCGACGCCTTGCTCAGCTCGGGCATCACGTCGATCGCGTACGAGACCGTCCAGCTGCCCGACGGGTCGCTGCCCTTGCTCGCGCCCATGTCCGAGGTCGCCGGCCGGATGGCGCCGCAGGTCGGCGCGCACCACCTGCAACGGGACGGCGGCGGCCGCGGCGTCCTGATGGGCGGGGTGTCCGGCGTCTACGCGGCCAAGGTGGTCGTCCTCGGCGCCGGCGTCTCCGGCATGAACGCCGCCGCGATCGCCCTCGGCATGCAGGCCGAGGTCCTGCTCGTGGACAAGAACATCGCCAGGCTCCGCCAGGCTGACGCCATCTACCAGGGCCACTGCCAGACCGTCGCGTCCAACGCCTACGAGATCGAGCGTGCGGTGATCGACGCCGACCTGGTGATCGGGGCAGTGCTCGTGCCGGGTGCCAAGGCCCCCCGCCTGGTCACCGACGAGCTGGTATCCAGGATGAAGCCCGGCGCGGTGCTCGTCGACATCTCGATTGACCAGGGCGGCTGCTTCGAAGGCTCGCGTCCCACCACGCACGCGAACCCCACCTACAAGGTGCATGACGCCCTGTTCTACTGCGTGGCGAACATGCCGGGCGCCGTCCCGCACACCTCGACCTACGCCCTGACCAACGTCACCCTGCCGTACACGGTCGAGATAGCCAACCGCGGCTGGCGCGACGCCCTCCGCGCCGACCACGCGCTCGCCCTGGGCCTCAATACCCACGCCGGCCTCCTGACCTGCGAACCCGTAGCCGAAGCCCACGGCCTTCCCTACACCCCGATCGCCGAGGTCCTCAACTAGCTTCCGACGACCGCGCGGCGGCAAACGTGACCACCCTCCGCGGTGCCAGTGTGGCGCTGAGCGCTTCGTGGTGCCTCCGGGGCAGCCGGGCCGCGGCCCGAGCGGAATGAAACCCCGGTTCCAGGACCTCCCAGGGTGCTGAAAGCGGGGTTTCATTCCGCAGCGGCGGCTTCGCTGAGGCGGGGCGGGGCGCGGCCCCGAACAGGCGAACGGGCGAACGGGCGTTTCCCTTGTGCCTTTGTAGCGGCCGGGGTGCGTGATCGGGGATCAGGGGTGTGACAACGTGGGAGGCGTGGCGGCGGGGCAGACGGTTCAAGGGGTGGTCCGGGGCTACCTGGAATACCTGGTGGTGGAGCGGGGGCTGGCCGCGAATACGGTCGAGTCGTACCGGAGGGACCTGCGGCGGTACGAGGCGGCGCTCGCGGGGCGGGGAAAGGAGCGGCTGGCCGACGTCAGGCCTGCGGACGTGGCGGAGTTTCTCGCCGCGTTGCGGGACGGAGACGAGGAGCACGACGGGCTGGCGGTTAGCTCGGCGGCCCGGGCGGTGATCGCGGTACGGGGACTGCACGCCTTCGCGGTCGCGCAGGGGCTTAGCGAGCACGACCCCGCGCGCGAGGTGGCGCCGCCGGCACCGCCCAAGCGGCTGCCGAAGGCGATCGCGCTTGACGAGGTGGAACGCCTGCTCGATGCCGCTGGCCCGGGACCGGATGCGCCGGCCGTGGCCGCAGCCCCGGAGCCGCGGCTGCTGCGGGACCGGGCGCTGCTTGAGTTCCTGTACGGCACCGGGGCGCGCATCTCCGAGGCGACGGGGCTGGACGTGGACGAGCTCCGGCTGGACGCCGATCCGGTGGTGCGGCTGGAGGGCAAGGGAGGCAAGCAGCGGGTAGTGCCGGTGGGCAGCTACGCCGTCCGGGCGCTGGAGGCATACCTCGTCAGGGGCAGGCCGGCGCTGGCCGCGGGCTCGCGGCGGGCGTCGGTGAGCCCGGCGGTCTTCCTCAACGCCAGGGGCGGACGCCTCACCAGGCAGGGCGCCTGGGCGGTGCTGCACGCCGCCGCCGGGCGCGCGGGCCTGCCGGATACCTCACCGCACACGCTGCGGCACTCCTTCGCCACCCACCTGCTCGACGGCGGCGCGGACATCCGGGTGGTCCAGGAACTGCTCGGCCACGCATCCGTCACCACCACCCAGGTCTACACGCTGGTCACGGTGGACAAGCTCCGTGAGGTCTACGCGGCGGCCCACCCGCGGGCGCTGGGCTAGCCCAGCCACCCGGCGCATCGCCTTGTGCAGCGTCCACGCGTTGCCCTCGCCTCGCGGCTATCGACATCGAACCATGCACGCATAGTCGGGCGTATCACCACCGCCCGTTCGGTAAAAATCGGTCTTTTGATTTTCTGCCCGAACGGAAGTGGCGGGTGAGCTCGTTAGCGTAGCTGCGGCCCAGGGTGTCCTTGTGCTCGATGATCCACTCGATCAGGGATGTCTGGCCGGTTGCCGGGCCGTCGGTGTCGGCCAGGCCGTCGGCCATCGCGCGGTATTCCTCGGCGGTCAGCAGGGTGTCGCGCAGTGCCGCGCCGAGCAGCGCGGCCGCGGGCGGGATGAGCGAGCCCGGCACGCGGACGACCTGGCTGCGGCTCCCGACCGCGTCCCTGATCTGGGTGACGAGGTCGAGGAACGTGGGCCGGTCGGGGCCGACCGCGTCGATGACCGTAGTGTCGGCGCCCGCCCCGGCCGCCGTGGCCAGCCGGGCCAGGTCCTCGACGTGGATCGGACGGACGCGGTAGTCGCCCGTGCCGCCCACCCCGAACACCGGCAGGCGCCGCAGCAGCCACGCGATGTTGTTGATCAGCACGCCGCTGCCGCCGAACAAGATGGACGGCCGCAGCACGGCATGCGGGATGCCGAGGTCGGCCAGCGCCTGCTCGACCGCCGCCTTGCCGCGGAAGTACGGGTACGGCGAATCCGCGTCTGGGTGGGTGATCGAGGTATGCACGATCCGCTGCACCCCCGCGTCGGCGGCCGCAAGGAACAGCGCGCGTGAGTTGGCCACCGCGGTCTCGTGGCTGACCGATCCGCGGGCGAACCGCACCCAGTACGTGTTGTACAGCGTCGTCGCGCCGCGCAGCGACGCCCGCAGCCCGCCGGGGTCGGCGAAATCGAGTGGCCTCGCCTCGATAAGAGTGCCGGCCGGGGCGCGGTCGGGATGCCCGGTGAGCGTTCGCACCCGCCGGCCCGACGCCTGCAGGTCGCGCGCGATCGCCGCCCCCGAGTAGCTGAACGCCCCGGTCACGACGTCCAGGTCGGTCATCGCAGCAGCCCGACCAGCGCCGAAAGCACATCCCCGAGGGGAGCGTCGAGGGTCGCGGTGGCGTACCGGTCGCCGCGGGTGGCCCCCTGGTTGACGATCACGACGGGCAGCCCGAGCCCGGCCGCGTGCCTGACGTACCGCAGCCCCGACATCACGGCCAGCGAGGAACCGAGGACGACCAGCGCGCTGGCCTGCTCGACCAGCGTGTAGCAGGCCCGCGCGCGCGCCGGCGGCACGTTCTCGCCGAAGAACACCACGTCGGGCTTCAGCACCCCGCCGCACGAGGCACAGGACACGACCTGGAAGGATTCGGCCGCCGCCTCATCGACAAAGGCGTCACCGTCCGGCTTGACCAGGACCTGCGAGCCCAGCGCCCAGCCGGGATTGGCCGCCTCGAGCCGCCTGTCGAGGTCGGTGCGTGCCGTCCGCTGGCCGCAGTGCAGGCAGATGACCCGGTGCAGGCTGCCGTGTAGTTCGGTCACCCCGGCCGCGCCCGCCGCCTGGTGCAGGCCGTCCACGTTCTGGGTGATGATCCCGGCAAGCAGGCCGCGGCGGCCGAGTTCGGCGACGGCGTGGTGGCCGCGGTTCGGCACCGCCGCGGCGATGTGCCGCCAGCCGACGTGACTGCGCGCCCAGTACCTGCGCCGCGCGGCGGTGCTCGAGGTGAAGGTCTGGTAGGTCATCGGCGTTGCCCGCCTGGCCAGGCCGGTCGGCCCGCGGTAATCGGGGATGCCGGACTCGGTGGACAGCCCCGCACCGCTTAGGATCGCCACCCCGCCGGACGCAACCACCCCGAGCAACGTGTCCTGCGCCAGCCGGGTGCCCGAAGTCACCGAAGTCACTACACCATAGTGCCTCAAGACACGGGAGTGGTGATCGCCGCGGCCACCGCCGCCGCGCCCGGCCTGCCGAACATGATCGTGTAGTGGTTCACCTCGGGCACCAGCTGCGGGCGCAGCTTGGGCGCCCGTTCCTGCCACGCCGCGACCGTCTCCGCAGGCAACAGCCCGGGCGGCGCGCCGAACATCCCGGCGGGCGCGGTCAGCAGCCGGGTCGGCTCGGTCAGCCGGCCGAGAGCCTCCGCGAACGGCTTTTCCGTCAGTACCTCGGCACCGTCCGTGCGAACCGCGTCCTCGACCACCCGCGACCGCAGGTGGCCGTCCGCACCGGTCAGGTCGTAGCGGACGTACGCCTCCACGTCCGCGTTCCAGTTGCCGGCCAGCGCCGGGTGCGCCCGCCAGAAGTCCAGGTACGCCTCGGTATCGGGGAACGTCTGGCGGAGCCTGGTCAGCGCCGGGCCGATGACCGCTTCGATATCCGTGCCTTCCGGCACCGGCAGCGGCACGCCGCCGTCGACCAGCACCAGCCGCCGCATCCTGTGCGCGTCATTTGTCAGCAGCGCGACGTACGCGCCCATCGAATGCCCGGCGAGCACCGGCCGCCCGCCGAGATGCCGCAGCACGGCCGCCACGTCGGCGGCGTGCTGACCCAGGCCGTACGGGCCGGGCAGCCCGGCGCTGTGGCCGCGCCCCCGAAGGTCGGGCGCGGCAAGCGTCCAGTCCGGCGGCAGCTGGCGCGCGACCGCCTGCCACGACATGGCCGAGGCCGTGATCCCGTGCACCGCGACCGCCACGTGCCTGCCGTTGCCCCACAAGAGCACGCGTAGGTCGCCGCCGTCTACCGGAACGTCTAGCAGCCGGAGTTGCATGATTTCCCTCCCACGATCACGCCGATTATGGCCCATGGCCGGGGCGTGTTTATCGATCATTATCCGCTGTCCCGGCGGTTTAGTCGTAAAGAAAGGCGGCGCGGCCAAACCATGCCACGCTGGACTCCGGCCGGAATGCCGGGTAAACCAGGCTTGGAGGTGAGCGGGCATGTCCTCAGCCCTGAGTTACTCGTCGGGAGGATCCGCGTCGCCGCTGCTCGGCGACACGATCGGTGCCAACTTCGACGCTACGGTGCGTGCATACGGGGACCGCGAGGCCCTCGTGGACCGATCGGATCCAAAGGCCAGCCGCAGGTGGACCTACGCCGAACTGGCCGCCGACGTCGACGCGCTCGCGCTCGGCTTGCTCGGCATCGGCATCGGCAAGGGGGACCGGGTCGGCATCTGGGCACCTAACTGCGCGCAGTGGACGATCACCCAGTACGCGACCGCCAAGATCGGCGCGATCCTGGTGAACATCAACCCGGCCTACCGCACCCGGGAGCTCGAGTTCGTGCTCAACCAGTCGGGCACCACGCTGCTGGTCGCCGCGGAGCGGCTGAAGACCTCCGATTACGCCGCGATGATCGCCGAGGTCCGGCCGCGCTGCCCGGGGCTCTCGCAGGTCGTGCTGCTCGGCAGCGCGGAGTGGGGATCGCTGCTCGACGTCGGCCGCCGCCGGGACGGCGCCATCCTGGAGAGCATCGAGCTGGACACCGACGACCCCATCAATATCCAGTACACCTCAGGGACTACTGGCTTCCCGAAGGGCGCGACTCTCTCTCACCACAACATCCTTAACAACGGCTACTTCGTCGGCGAGCTGTGCAATTACACCCAGGAAGACCGGATCTGCATCCCGGTGCCGTTCTACCACTGCTTCGGAATGGTGATGGGCAACCTGGCCGCGACCAGCCACGGAGCGTGCATGGTCATCCCGGCGGCGACCTTCGACCCGGTCGCCACGCTGGCGGCCGTGCAGGCCGAACGCTGCACCTCGCTGTACGGGGTACCCACCATGTTCATCGCGGAGCTGTCCGCGGAGGGATTCGCCGACTACGACCTGTCGTCGCTGCGTACCGGCATCATGGCGGGCTCGCCGTGCCCCGTCGAGGTGATGAAGCAGGTCATGTCGCGGATGTCGATGCGGGAGGTGTCGATCTGCTACGGCATGACGGAAACCTCGCCGGTGTCCACGCAGACCCGCGTCGACGATTCCGTGGACCGCCGGGTCGCCACGGTCGGCCGCGTCGGGCCGCACCTCGAGGTGAAGGTGATCGACCCGGCCACCGGCCTGACGGTCCCGCGCGGCACGCCAGGCGAGCTGTGCACGCGGGGATACTCGGTCATGCTCGGCTACTGGGAGCAGCCCGACAAGACCGGCGAGGCCGTGGACGCCGCGCGCTGGATGCACACCGGCGACCTCGCCGTCATGGACGACGACGGCTATCTCGCCATCACCGGCCGGATCAAGGACATGGTCATCCGCGGCGGGGAGAACGTCTACCCCAGGGAGATCGAGGAATTTCTCTACACCCACCCCGACGTCCTGGACGCCCAGGTCATCGGCGTGCCCGACGCCAGGTACGGCGAGGAGCTCATGGCCTGGATCCGGATGCGCCCCGGCGCGCAGCCGCTGACCGCCGAGGCCGTCCGGGCGTTCTGCGGCGGGCAGCTCGCGCACTACAAGATCCCGAGGTACGTGCATATCGTCGAGGAGTTCCCGATGACCGTCACCGGTAAGGTCCGCAAGGTGGAGATGCGCGAGCGCGCCGCCGAGATCCTCGGCCTGACGGAGTGAAGGTCCTGGTCGCGGGCGGCGCCGGCTACATCGGCAGCACGGTGGCGTCGGCCTGCTCCGACGCCGGCATCACGCCGGTGATACTGGACAGCCTGGTGACGGGCAGGCGCGAGTTCGCCGCCGGGCACGCCTTCTACGCCGGCGACATCGCGGACGGGCCGCTGGTCGACCGCGTCCTGACGCAGCACCCGGATATCGACGCGGTCATCCACTGCGCGGCCCTGATCGTGGTGCCCGACTCGGTCGCGGACCCGGTGCGGTATTACCGGGAGAACGTGGCCAAGAGCGTGGCGTTCACCGAGCACCTGCTGCGCAACGGCGTCCGGCGGCTGATCTTCAGCTCCTCGGCGGCCATCTACCGCCCAGGCCCTGACCTGGCCGTCGACGAGAACTCGCCCGTCGACCCGCAGAGCCCGTACGCGCGGACCAAGGCGATGTGCGAGGCCGTCTTCGCCGACGTGGCCGCCGCGACGCCGCTGCGGGTGCTGTCGCTGCGGTACTTCAACCCGGTCGGCGCAGACCCCAAGATGCGCACCGGCCTGCAGCTGCCGCGGCCGACCCACGCGCTGGGCAAGATGATCCGGGCGCAGGAGGAAGGCGTCCCGTTCGAAGTCACGGGGACCGACTACCCGACGCGGGACGGATCGGGAATCAGGGACTACGTGCACGTCTGGGACCTCGCGCTGGCCCACGTGGCCGCGCTCGGCGCACTCGGCGAGATGCCCGGGCCTGCCACCGCCATCAACCTCGGCACCGGGACGGGCACCACGGTCAGGGAACTCCTCGCCGCGTTCAACGAAGTCGCCGACACGCCGATCCGGTCGCGGGATGCGCGGCGTCGGCCGGGTGACGTCCCCGGCGCCTACGCCAGGATCGACCGCGCGAAAAGCCTCCTGCACTGGCAGCCTCAGTACGATCTCGCCGAGGGCATCCGGCACTCCTTGCAGTGGGCCGCGATCCGCGGCGAGCGCCTATCGGCGCAGTCCGCTTATGATCTGAAAAGCGCGGAATCGTGATCTTCGGGACAGTACCGGGCCATAAATGATTGAATTGGCTGAAATCCCATGTGAGCGTATGATCGGTAGGCTTTGGTAGCCCCGGCTGGGGGGTGGTGGGGGAGCGCAGATGGGTGAGGAGCACGGTCTTACACCGATACCGCGCGTCGGCCGCCTAGCGGGCCGTGCCGACCGCCTGCCGGCCCACGCAGACCGCGCCGACCGCCCCGACCGCGCCGGGAGCCCAGCCCGTCCCGAACACCCCAAGCGCGAAGAAGAACCAGGCTGGCTTACCGTCGGGGCCACGACCGTACGGCTGTGGCTGCAGAGGCACCAGACCGGCCGCGCGCCCTCGCGCCGGCGCCGGATCGCGGTGACGGCGCTGGCTGCGCTGCTCGCCGCGGGCGCGGGCGCGGGGATCACCGAGGCCATCTCCGACCAGAGCCCGGCCGTCGCGGCGCCGCAGCCGGATCGCCCGGCTAATCCGGCGTCTGGCACGACGTCATTGCGGCTGGCCGCCCAGGTCCGCGACCAGGCGGCGGCCTGGATCGCGCAGCAGGTCAGCGCCGACGCGACCCTGGAGTGCGACCCGACGATGTGCGCCGCCCTGCAGGCGGCGGGGGTCCCGGCCGCCAGGCTGCTCGTGCTGCAGCCGGGGAGCTTCGACCCGCTTGGCGCCACCGTGATCGTCGCGACGCAGGTGGTGCGCAGCCAGTTCGGCGCCCGTCTCGCCTCGGTCTATGCGCCGCTGGTGCTCGCCAGCTTCGGTTCGGGCGCCAACCGCATCGACATCCGCGCCGCCGCGCCGCAGGGCTCGGCGGCGTTCGAGGCTCAGCTCGCCTCGGATCGAGCGGCCCGCATCGAGGCCGGCCGGCAGCTGCTGACCAACAAGAACGTCCAGGCCACGCCGGTGGCCCGGCAGGAGCTGCTGCAGGGTGACGTCGATCCGAGACTTCTTGTAACGCTTTCGGCACTCGCATCCAAAATGGGCCTGCGGCTGATAGCCTTCGATGACTCGTCGCCAGGCGCAAGCCCGGACGTCCCCCTTCGCGGCGCCGAGATCGGTGCTGCCGAGTCCGCTGGCCTGACGGCGATCCTGGCGTTCCTTGAAGCTCAGCAGACAACCTACCAACCGGCACAGGATGGGATAATCCGGCTCGCTGGCGGCAAGTCAGCGATCACGGTACGGTTCGATGCCCCCGGCCCGATGGGACTCAGCGGTCCCTGATGACCCACCCCCGGGGGTCACATGGAGGGGATTATTACATGAAGTTCTTCAAGACTCCGCGACGACTAATCATGCTGCTGGCCGCGTCGGCTCTGCTGCTCGGCATTCCCGCCGCGGCCACCGCCTACGCCGACTCGGCCACGTCGGGTACCGGCTGGATCCGGCTCGCCCACTTCTCGCCGAACACCCCGGCTGTCGACGTCTACCTCTACTCGTTCGGGAACTCCGACGCGCAGATCGTGCTGCACCACGTGTCGTACGGGACGGTCTCGCCGTACGAGGCGGTCAGCGCCGGCGACTACAGCGTCGCCATGCGCGCGGCCGGCGCCTCGCCGTCCAGCCAGCCGGTGCTGTCCACCAGCGTGACGATCCAGGCCGGCCATGCCTACACGGTGGCCGGCATGGGGCCGGAGTCCGGGCTGCGGCTCGCCGTCCTTGACGACGACCTCAGCACGCCGTCGGGCAAGGCCCTGGTCCGGGTGATCCAGGCGTCGCTGAAGGACCAGACGGTCAGCGTGTCCTTCGGCAGCCAGGTGCTGTCGGGCAAGCTCGCCTTCGGCACGGCGAGCTCGTACTTCACCGTCGACCCGGGCACCGAGACCGTGAAGGTCAGCGCGACGAGCGGCGGCGACGTCAGCCAGAGCGAGACGCTCGCCGCGGGCACCGTGCACACGCTGGTCGTCCTGGACGGAGCCAACGGTCTTGAGGTCGTCAACCTGGAGGACGCGGCCGGCGCCGGCGACGTGCCTGCGGGTGCCGCCCAGACGGGCTTCGGCGGCACCGCGGCGCACGGGCCGTCCTCGCCGCTGCCGTGGCTTGTGGTCATCGGGGTCGGGTCGCTGCTGGCGCTGGCGGGCTGGCTCCGGCTCCGCCGCCGGCCGCAGCACGGGTTCTGAGGGTGCCGACGCGCAGGTCGGCCGCGGCGATCGCGCTCGCGGCCGGCCTGGTCGTCGTGGGCGGGGGAGCGACCGGGCTGCTGCTGACCCGGCACGCCACCGCGGCGGTCACCCCGCCCCCGATAGGCGTCGACGCGCTGCCCGCGCCGACCGGCCCCATCGTGGCCCCGCCGCAATCGGCCGACCCGCGCCCGGTTGCCGCGCCGGTCTCGCTCACGATCCCGATCATCGGCGTGGATACCAAGCTGATCACGCTCGGCCTGCAGTCCAACGGCGAGTTGGAGGTGCCGTCGAGCACCGCCGTCGCGGGCTGGTACACGGGCAGCCCGCGGCCGGGTGCGATCGGCTCGGCCATCATCGTGGGGCACGTCGACAGCAAGTACGGAATCGGCGTGTTCTTCCGGCTCAAGCAGCTTAAGCGCGGCGACGAGATCTACGTCAGGCGCGCGGACGGCACCCTTGCGGTCTTCCGCGTGACCTCGGTCCAGAGGTACCTGAAGGACCACTTCCCCACGGAGACCGTCTACGGCCCGACCCCGGACGCCGAGCTTCGCCTCATCACCTGCGGCGGGACCTTCGACTACGCCACCGGCCACTACCTGAGCAACATCATCGTCTACGCCACCGAGGTGAAGTGAGCTAACCCCGTTCGGGCGCAGGCAGCGGCGAAGCTCCCCGCCGTCGCCAGTAAAATTCCTATTTGAGCCGAACGGGCGGTGGTGTCTCCTCCACGTAAGCCCAGCCGCCCAGGGAGCAGCAGCCATGGACCTGCAGGTCACCGACGTTCCGGACGAGCAGCGGTTCGAGATCCGCGCCGACGGCGAGCTCGCCGGGGTCGTCGTGTACCACATGCGCGGCTCCGCGATCGCGTTCCTGCACACCGAGACCGATGACAGGTTCCGCGGCCACGGCGTCGCCAGCGAGCTCATCCGGTCCAGCCTCGACGCCGCCCGCGAGCGCCACCTGTCGGTGCTGCCCTACTGCCCGTACGTCCAGCGCTGGCTCGCCGAGCACCCCGACTACGCAGACCTCGTCCCCGAGGACCGCCGCGAGGCCTTCGGCCTGTGACCCGGTCATCGCGGCACCGATGAGTTCGGCCGCCCGGCCTCGTTTCATGGTGCGGAACCCGATCCAGGAGGCACGCCATGGACATCGACCAGACGGTCCGCGAGGCAGTCGCGGGTGACGAGCCCTCCTTCGCCGCGCTCGCCGAACGCCACCGGCGCGAGTTGCACGTCCACTGCTACCGCATGCTGGCGTCCTTCGATGACGCCGAGGACGCGGTGCAGGAGACGTTCCTGAACGCCTGGCGGGGCCTGGCGGGTTTCGACGGCGGCTCGCAGTTCCGCGCCTGGCTGTACCGCATCGCGACGAACGTCTGCCTCGACATGCTGCGCCGGAAGGGCAGCGCGCGGCGGGCGGCAGGGATGACCTCGTTCGCCGAGGTGTCATGGCTGCAGCCCTACCCCGACGTGCTGCTCGACCAGGCCGCGCCGAGCGACCAGCAGCCGGAGGCGATGGCGATCGAGCGCGAGACGATCAGCCTTGCCTTCCTGGCCGCCCTGCAGGTGCTGCCGCCGAGGCAGCGCGCGGCGCTGATCGCCAGGGACGTCCTCGGCTGGCCGGCCAGCGAGACCGCCTCGGCCCTCGGCACCAGCGTCGCCGCGGCCAACAGCGCGCTGCAGCGGGCCCGCACGACCATGCAGTCGCACCTGCCGCCACGCCGCGCCGAGTGGTCCGCCCGCGAGCCGACCGCCGCGGAACGCGAGTTGCTCGATCGGTTCATCGACGCGCACGAGCGGCTCGACACCGAGGCCGCCATCGCGCTCGCGGCGC
>JASHTQ010000453.1 GCA_030040475.1 Streptosporangiaceae bacterium | reverse complement strand
CAGACGGGACCGAAAAACGCCAGGCCAACTTGGTGCGTCGCGATGCACTCCTGGGTATACGGTCGCGCCCCGTGGCCTAACAAAATCACGCGCATCGCAGTGCACTTATGCCCGTACCTCAATCGGGCTGTCGTTCTGATGTGTCCATTCACCGGATTATGCGTATGGCTGCGGCATGGTGGCGATGTGTCCGTTTTTGGCTATGCGCGGGGGTTCTGGTTGTGGTGAGGTGTTAGGCGGCGCTGTGGCCTGGCGTGCGGCGCTGCTCAGGTGCCGCTCTCGGTGAGGATCACGATGGCCCGTTCGGCTGCGGCTCGTACTCTTGGCACTGGGTCGTTGCGGAGCTGTGCGACGGGGGTGAATGCGTTCCCGATGCGGTGGCGGGCAATTACCTTGGCTGCCATCTCCCGGACCCGCCATGCGTCATCGGTCGTTGCCTGGATGATCGCCGCGGCCGCGCGGTCGTCCCAGGCGTGCAGCAGGCCGCGCGCTGCCCATACCCGGGGCCAGTGGCCTGCCTTCCCGCCTTCGCGGCCGGCGAGCACGTACTCGGCGGCCGGCCCGCCCAGCGCGACAACGAGCGTGTCATCTACGTCGTGACGGCCTTGGAGCAAGTCGATGCATCCCGAGACCACGGCGGGCTTACCCCGCCGCTGGCACTCGGCCGCGACGCTCTGGCGTGGCGTCAGCCGCCAGGTGGCCGACATGAAATCCAGTGTCTCAGGCAGCCGGGGCCGGGACCACCTTCGGGGAGCGTGACGTGATACCCGTTGTCCCAGGACGGGGCTGATCAGAGAAGATCTGGACACGGGCACGGTCTTCAGTAACGGTCTGAGCCTGCGCTGACCGCTGAATGCGGGAACGGGCATCAGGTCACCAACCGGGATCAGCCACTGTGCCGGAACCCTGGGTTTATGCGGCGGCCGTGGGCCAGCGCGGAGTCGAGGTAGCTGCGGATCGGGCACCAGCGCGTTCTCTGTGTCCTTCGCCTCGATAACGGCCCGCAGCCGGGAAGCGAGCTCACCCTGCTCCCCAGCACCGGCAGGCAGACCGAGCACATCGGACACAGGCGCCGATCATGCTCAACCTCAACCAAGGGTTCAAGCATCACGCGCAGCGTGCCGCGCAACGCTCACGCAGCCGTCACCCCGTGAATGGACACCCTGCACCGGGAGCCAAGACCAAGGCGAGCAGGCTGGGTTGACTCGTCATCGACTTCTGAGGCCCTGAAGGTCACGCGCCAAGCATGATCGAGACGCTATGATCGCGGCGCAGCCGCTCACACCATAACCGGATGTATCACGAAATAGCCGGACATGATCATCTTCCTGGTGGCCGCGAGCTGCGGTTATCACTCCACGAATGCTCGGCACGACCGTGCGCGCGCCATCACGGGCGGTCGCGCGGGCACGCGACGCCCTGGGGAGAGCCCGTGACGCCGTCTGGCCCCATCTTCCGCTCGCCGGGACGGCCGAGCCGCCCGCGACGGCACCGCCGGCCTGGCCGGCTGGCCGCCGCGCTCCTCGCGCTGGCCGCGCTGGTGACCGGGGTGACCGGGGTGACCGGGGCGGCCGAGGTGACCGGGGCGGCCCCGGCGGGCGCCGGGGTGCGCGTCGCGTTCTGTCCCGACGCGATGGGGCCGTTCAGCGTCCAGGGCACCAAGGTGGTCGGCCAAGGCGGCAAGACCTTCGTCTCCTACGGGATCACGGTTCCCGGCCTGCTGGGCCCGGACTGGTCGAAGTTCGTCGAGCTGGACCTCGAGAAGATCGCGGCCACGGCGATCGACTGGTGCGGAAACACGGTCCGGCTGCAGCTGAGCCAGGACGACCTGCTCGGGGCGAGCGGGACCGGCTTCAACAAGGCGTACCTGAACGCGATCGAGGACGAGGTCTCGGCGGCCGTGAGCGACGACCTGGTCGTGGTGCTCAACGACTCGACCGAGGACACGCCGACGCGGAACGCCCAGAAGGGGCCCGACCAGGGCACCGAGACCTTCTGGAAGGACCTGACCAAGCTCTACGGCAGCAACCCGCAGGTGATCTTCGACCTGTTCAACGAGCCGAGGATGTACTCACCAGGCATGTCGCCGGCCCAGGAGTGGCGGCTGTGGAGCGACGGCGGCTGGTTCGACGGCGTGTTCTACCCCTTCGGCATGGCGCAACTGGCCCAGTACGTGCGGACCACCCTCGGCGCGCAGAACCTCTTCTGGATCGAGGGCCCGGATAACTCGGCCTCGTTCGCGGGGCTGGTGAGCCAGGGCGCCACGCTCAAGGTGAGCGGGGTGGTGTACGCGCTG
Organism: Streptosporangiaceae bacterium; assembly: GCA_030040475.1. The sequence continues at coordinate 1,606 of JASHTQ010000453.1, read as the reverse complement.
CACCACCCGGCGGGCGCGCACGACCCGGCCGCGTGGAACGCCGACTTCGGTTACCTGGTCACCACCGGCGTCGCGCCGGTGGTGGACGGCGAGTGGACCAACTACGAGCCGTCGCCCACCTCGCAGCCCACCGCCCCGCGCAGCTCGTGCTGGCCCGACGCGCCGACGGCGGTTCCGGCGTACCTCAGCTACCTGGCCGCGCACGGCATCGGCCTGAACGCCTACCAGCTCCAGCCCGGCTACCTGATCAAGTCCTACAGCAACCTGGCCGTCCCCACCACGATCGACGCCGCCACCTGGAGCTGCGATTCGTCCGCCGAGCGCCAGCCCGGCCAGGGCGCCGGATCGCAGGTCATGGCCTGGTTCAAGCAGCACGACAGCTGATCTCAGCCCGGCGTGTCAGACCAGGGCCAAGGCGAATCGCGAGGGCCTGGTCGACGCCGGACGTCGCCGCGGGCGCCGGGGCGCCGGGACCGGCCATGCCTCCGCGAGGCCGCGCCCGGAGGCCGGGTACTTGACGTGCCGCGACGCGCGATATTACTCTCGAACTGAGAATATCTCTAGGTGAGATGAACAAATGAACGAATCGGCGGGCGAGGCGGAGTTCCTCGCACGGTACGACCCTGGTTCGTACGGACCGATCGCGGTGGCCGTCGATGTGGTGGCGCTGACGATCAGGGATGGCGCGCTCAACGTGCTGCTGGTCGAGCGCGGGGTCCATCCCTACGCGGGGCGGTGGGCGCTGCCGGGCGGGTTCGTCAGGTCCGGGGACGGCACGGCCGGGGACGGCACGGCCGGGGAGGACCTGGCCGAGACGGCGGTCAGGGAGCTTGCCGAGGAGACCGGACAGCGGCTTGGCCGGATCCACCTCGAGCAGCTGGCCAGCTACGGCGAGCCCGGGCGTGACCCGCGGATGCGGGTGATCTCGGTCGCCTACCTGGCGTTCGCGCCCGAACTGCCGGAGCCCGAGGCCGGCAGCGACGCCAAGGCCGCCGCCTGGGTCGCCGTCGACTCTCTCGGCCTGACGGACGGCGGCCGGCCGGAGCCCGGCGTCACCCGTCGGCTCGCCTTCGACCACGCGAGGATCCTCGTGGACGGGCTGGAGCGGGTGCGGTCCAAGCTGGAATACACGCCGCTGGCGGCCGCGTTCGTCGGCGACGAGTTCACCATCTCCGAGCTGCGGACGGTCTACGAGACCGTCTGGGGCGAGCGGCTGCACGCGGGAAACTTCCACCGCAAGGTGCTGTCCGTCCCCGGGTTCGTGCGGGACACCGGGCGGACCACCGAGACCGGCGGGCCCCGCGGCGGGCCGCGCGCCCGGCTCTACCGCCGCGGCGACGCCCGGCTGCTGCACCCGGCCCTGCTCCGGCCCGGCCGCGACGACACGGCGCACTGAGGTGACCGGCGCGGCGGCCCTCGCCCGCGGCACGCCGGGCTAGGCGGCGGCAGGCGCCGCCGCCAGCTTGTCCGCCGCGGCAGGCCCCGCCGACAGCAAGGCCACCGGGGCGCCTAGCGCCTCCCCGATCACGCCCGGCCGGTCGGCGCCGAGGTCCTCGGGCAGGTACGAGGGCCGGGCCCGCAGCAGCATCCCGGTGAGCCGCGACTG
>JASHTQ010000452.1 GCA_030040475.1 Streptosporangiaceae bacterium | reverse complement strand
CGTCGGCCGCCGCCACCGGGGGCAGGTCGTGTACCCCGAGCGCCGCCGCGACCACGACCGCCACCTGCGCCGGGTCCCGCACCGCCGCAAGCTCCGCCAGCCACACCCCGTCTTCGAACCGGTCGGGCACCGCCGCCGCGACCTCGCCGGCCAGCCTCGTCTTGCCCGCGCCGCCCGGCCCGACCACCGTCACCAGCCGGTGCTCGGCAAGCAGCGCCGCGACCTCGCCGACCGCCCCGCCCCGCCCCACGAAGCTGGTCAGCGCGGCAGGAAAACCGTGCAACCCCCCGCCCGCGGCAGACCGTTCCACAGCCGTAACCCTAACCCCCGCCCCGGCCCCCGCCGTAACTATTCTTTTAGCCGAACGAGAGGTGGTGCGCGTCCGGCGCCCGCCGGCGGCCCTGGGGTGCGGGACCCATCGCCCCCGTCGGACGGGCCAGGGGACCCCGCACCCGCGTGCCGGATCCGCTCAGACGAGTCCGGAGGACATGCTGACCAGGGTGAGGCCGGTTACCGCGACGCAGACTCCCATCACCTGCAGCGTGCTGAGCCGCTCACGGAACAGCACCAGGCCGAAGGCCAGCGGTATCAGCGGGTAGGTGCTCGACACCGCGGCGGTGACCGCGATCTGGCCCGCCTGCCCGCCGCGCGCGAACGCGACGAGCGCGGCCGACTCCGCCAGCCCGGCGGCGATGGCCCAGGCCATCCCGACTCCGCCGCGCGGCCGTTCCCGCTTGCAGATCAGCGCGGCGGCCAGCACGGTGACCGCGATGATGTCGACGACGAGCGCGGACACCAGCCACCCGGCCGAGGCGGCGTAGGTCCCGAGCCAGAATGCCCCGGTCCCGTAGGTAACCGCCGACACGATCGCAAGCATCACACCGGAAAAGTTCTTGCGCTGCCCGGCGCGCTTCTGGCGGCCGGGCGACTGCATGGCCGCCGCCGCGACGCCGGCCACGGCGAGCGCGTCGCCGAGGCCGACGTACCTGCCGAGCGGCTCGCCGAGGACGAGCAGCGCCAGCAGCGCGGTGACCCCGCCGTAGGTGGCGGCGGCTCCGCTGACGATGCCGACCGGGCCGTGCTCGAGCGCCCGGTAGTAGGTCAGCCAGCCGAGCAGGCTGAAGAACCCGGCCCCGGCGAGCCCCCACATGGTCGCGCTCGGCAGCGACGACAGATGCGGGCGCATCACGGCGAGCACCGCGGTCAGCGCGACGGTCCCGGTGGCCTGGCTGATCAGCAGCGCAGCCAGGGTGCCCATCCGCCTGGCCGCCTGCGCCGCCGCGACCGAGGAAACGCCCCACCCGGCGGCGGCGATCAGACCGTACATCATGCCGGGTCCCCTACTCAGCGGATGAACCACCAACAGTAGTCGTTTCACTACTAATGGTGACTCGCCCGATATGCCGGGTCAAGACCCAATGCTAACTAATCGGAATTACTTCGCTACTCTAGGTTGCGACAGGCTAGGCGTCCCTGCGTACCAGCAGCCAGCCGCAGATGGCCAGCAGCACCACGGTCCACGCGCAGAAGACGCCGAACCCCTGCCAGCCAGACAGCACGTCGCCGGACTGCTGGCTGGTCTGGGCGACGAGCTCGCCCGCGACCGTCGGCAGGTAGCCGTGCACGTGGTTGGCGATCGTCCCCGGGATCAGCGAGACAAGCGGCGGGACGACGATGACCAGGGCGATCACGATGGCGATCCCGCCCGCGGTGTGCCTGATCAGGCCGCCGATCGACATCGCGAAAAGGCCGAGCACGGTGAGGTACAAGATCCCGCCGATGACCGCCTTGGTGACGCCGGGCTGGCTGAGGCTGATGGAGACGTGGCTGCGCAGGATGGCGGTGGTGAGGAAGAACGTCACGAAGATCGTGATCGCGCTGACCACGAAGACCAGCGCGGCGAACACCGCGCCCTTGGCGGCCAGCCACGGGATCCGGTGCGGCACGGCGAGCAGCGACGAGCGGATGGCGCCGCTCGTGTACTCGCTGCTGATGACGATCACGCCGAGCACGCAGATGGCGAGCTGGCCGAGGCCGAGGCCCGCGCCGAAGATCACCGCGGTCGGGTCGCTCAGCAGCTTGGCATGGTTGGGATGGTTGCCGGGCGAGTTCCAGGTGTTCGAGATGACGAGCGCGATCAGCGCGGAAAAGCCGATCGCCACGACCACGAACGCGACCAGCGACCAGACCGTGGACTGCACCGAGCGGATCTTGGTCCACTCGGCGTGCATCAGCCGGAAGCCGACCGGATCCCCGCCGGCCGGCTCCCCGGGCGCGATCGCCGTCGCCTGCGCGGTCATGACATGCTCCGCTCTTCGCTGTGCTGTACCGTCGGCCGGTCTGCCGCGACCGCCCGGGCGGTGGAGTCGCCGTACTCCACGCTGTCCGCGGTCAGTTCCATGAACGCCTCCTCGAGCGAGGCCAGCCTGGGTGTCAGCTCGTAGAGCACGATGGACGCCGAGGCCGCGAGCTCCCCGATCCGCGGCGCGGGCAGCCCGGTGACCACCAGGCTGGTTGCGCCGTCGTCGGCGCTCGCGCCGGGGTCTGCCGTGCCGTTCCCGTTGCCCGCCGAGGCATCCTCGGGCTGGATGACACCGCCCGCCGAGACGATCAGCTTGCCGAGCCGCTCCGCCTCCGGCGACCGCACCAGCACCGAGCGATCCGAGCTGCGCTGGATGAACTCGCCGGTGCTGCTGTCCGCGATCAGCCTGCCCCGGCCGATGACGACCAGGTGGTCGGCGGTGACCGCCATCTCGCTCATCAGGTGGCTGGACACGAACACCGTCCGGCCCTCGTTCGCGAGCTGCCGCATCAGCGTGCGGACCCACCGGATGCCCTCCGGGTCCAGCCCGTTCACCGGCTCGTCAAGCAGCAGCACCGCCGGGTTGCCGAGCATCGCCGCCGCGATGCCGAGCCGCTGCGTCATGCCGAGCGAGAACCCGCCGACCCGCTTGCGCGCCACAGCCCGCAGCCCGACAAGGTCCAGCACCTCGTCCACCCGGCGGGGCGCGAAACCCTGCGTCTCGGCGAGGAACAGCAGGTGATTCCGCGCGCTGCGGCCCGGGTGCAGCGCCCGCGCCTCGAGCAGCGCGCCCACCACGTGCAGCGGCCGCTGCAACTGCGCGTAGGTCAGCCCGCCGATCGTCGCCGTCCCGCCGTTCGGCCGGTCGAGCCCGCAGATCAGCCGCATGGTCGTCGACTTCCCCGCGCCGTTAGGCCCGAGGAACCCGGTCACCCGGCCCGGCTCGACCGTAAACGACAGGTGGTCAACCGCGACCTTGTCGCCAAACCGCTTAGTAAGCTCATGCGCCTCGATGAGCCCAGGTGCCTCGGCCACGATCGTCTCCCCGTACCGAGCGCGCCCGCCACTCGGGCGCTCTCCCTGTTACGAGCCCCAGCATGCCCGCTAACGCGTACTGACGCAAACTCCCTCGCCAACTGAGAATCAGCGCGTCTTGATGGCCCGCGCTCGCTCGGCCAGCGCCCGCGCCTCCTCGTCCAGCCCGAGATTCCGCATGATCGCGGCGAGGTTGTGAAGACACACGGCAATGCAGGGGGTGGTCCCGGCCGTGGGACCCCTCGTCGATGGCCAGTGCCCGTTCTGCCAGCGGCCGAGCCTGTCCCGCCAGCTCCAGACCCGGCAAGACACGGGCGATACGCCGCGATAACCCAGAAATCTCACTCCGGTCACCGTTAACGACACGGCAGTCCTCTCCCTGGGCCGCGCACCTACCCGCAAGCCCCGCGGTCGAACCATCCAAGTCGCCGGGAAGCCAACGGGTTGGTGGTGTTACGCACGGCTGTCTTACCGCCGGATCGCACAACCCGCACAAGCTAACAGATCAGCAGGTTGTCGCCGGAGGGGCGGGTCGAGCATCCTGCAAGGTACGCATGTTGCAGCAGCGCATGATGATTCCGCTTGTAATTGCTTGACCGGCATATTCCACCCGCAGCCCCATTGCCTGCAGGTAGTGGGTGTGGCACCGCCTACCGAGATCGGTATGCGGTGCCACACCCACTACCCTCTAGAGGCGCCGAGCTCGGGTCACTTCAGTTACAGCGTCAAAAATGGCCCCTACGGCCACCTACGTC
>JASHTQ010000047.1 GCA_030040475.1 Streptosporangiaceae bacterium | reverse complement strand
GGATCGGTCAGCAGGCTGTGCCCGAACAGCGCCTGCGGGATGCCGAACGCGGCCATCAGCGGCAGGTAGGGGTTGTACTGGTTCGGGTCGGTGGTGGTGGCGAGCACCTTGCTGCTCTTGTACGGGGTGCCGTGCTTGATGAGCGTCTTGGCGGAGTTCGCCACGACGCCGACCTCGGGCTCCCCGTGGCCGGTCAGCACCATCCACAGCAGCGGGACCAGGATCGCCCCGCACAGCAGGACGCCGAGCGCCACGTCGATGCCGACGGTGCCGCGCGACTTCCAGGCGAGCACGACCAGGGCCGCGAGCGCGTAGGCGCAGGCGCCGGACAGGCCCCACAGCTTGTGCAGGTCGTCCGTGCTGAACAGGTGAACCCCGCCGGCGTACAGGGCGCAGACGACCAGGCCGGCAACCAGCCAGATGCGGGGCATTGTGGTGATAGATTGCCACCCGGCGGGGTTGCCGCCGTTCTCGACGCCCCCGGCCCCCGTCGCGGGCGCGAGCACGCGAGTTACGCGACGCTGCACCCGGTATATCTTACGCCCTGTGCGGCGGCTGAACCTTTACCTGTGCTCGCGGACCCGGTAGCCGACCGGCAGCAGCGACCAGCCGAACCTGTCGCTGACCAGGCCCCACAGCCCGCGCGACGCGACCAGCGTGGCGGCCACCGCCAGGCCGCCGACGATGACCAGGTACCAGGCGCCGTAGGAGGACAGCGCCTCCTGCAGCCCGAACAGCACGAGCGCCCCGATGACCGGGCCCTCGATCGTGCCCATCCCGCCGATGAGCACCATGAACAGCATGTACACGCTGTACTGGATGTTGAACACCGAGGTCGGCTCGACGTAGAGGGTCTGCAGCGCGATCAGCGCGCCCACCGCGCCGGCGCCGCCGGCCGCGACCAGGTACGCCAGCCGCCTGATCCGGCCGACCCGGACGCCCGCGCTCGACGCGGCGACGGGGTCGCTGCCGACCGCCCTGGCGTCCAGCCCGAACGTCCGGCGCACCAGCAGGTAGACGCCGACGACGCTGGCCACCGCGACGGCCAGCGTGGCCCAGTAGATCAGCGCCTCGCGCAGCACGTCGCCGTAGCCGGCCAGGCCGGGCACGCTCACGCCGGTGGTGCCGCCGACGGTCTGCGACAGCGAGGCGACGATCTGGAACACGGCGGCGACCACCAGCGTGGCGACCGCGAAGTAGCCGCCGGACAGGCGCAGGACGAGCACCGACACCGGCAGCGAGATCGCCGCGGCGGCTATCGCGGCCAGCACGATGCCGGCGAACGGGTTCACCCCGTGCGCGGCCACCAGGTAGAGCGCGTAGGCGCCGAGGCCGAGGTAGGCGTGCTGCCCGAACGAGGTGAGCCCGCTGAACCCGGCGAGCAGGTTCCACAGGCTCGCCATCGCGACCAGGGTGAGGAGGGTGATCAAGGGCTGTTCGGCCGGTCCCCCGGCGAAGTAGGGCACCGCGGCCAGGACGATCACGCCGATCACGGACGCGCCCGTGGTCGCGGTCGCCGCGTGGTTCCAGCGGCTGACCGTGACTGGAAGCTCTGCCGGCATCGTGGCCTGCTTCATCCGTTCATCCGTTTACCCAAGCGCTCCCTGGCCCGCGACCTCGCCGGCCACCTGATGGCTGGCGAACAGGCCGCCCGGCCTGACCGCGAGCACGGCTAGGAACAGCAGGTGCACCGCCAGCACCGCGTACGCCTCGTTGACCTGCCCGACCACGACCTGGGTCACGCCGAGCGCCATGCCGCCGATCAGCGTGCCCCACAGCGACCCGAGGCCGCCGATCACGACCGCCTCGAACGCGAAGATCAGCGTGTTCGACCCGGCCAGCGGGTCGAAGGTGCCGATCGTGCCGATGAACACGCCGGCCAGCGCGGCGGTGGCTATCGCCAGGCCGGACACGGCGGCGAACAGCGGCCGCACCCGGATCCCGACCAGCCTGGCGGTGTCCAGGTCGTCGGCGGTCGCCCGGACCTCGCGGCCCCACGAGGTCCGCGACAGCAGCAACTGCACGCCGGACAGCACCGCGCACGCGGTCAGGAACGCGGTCATGAACAGCCAGGACACGGTGATGCTGCCGACCCGGAAGCTGGCCAGCGCGAGCGCGCCGCCGTTCAGTCCTCTGGGATCGGAGGTCGCCGCGACCTGGAGCAGGTTCTCGATCATCACCGACAGACCGAACGTGACCAGGACGGGCGCGAGCACGCCGTGCCGCAGCGCCCGCCCGAACAGCAGCGCCTGCAGCAGCAGCCCGGCCGCGAACGCCGCGGGCAGCAGCAGCGGCAGCGTGACCCAGACCGGCACGCCGAGGGCGGTGGACAGCACCAGCCCGAGGTACGCGCCGCACACGGCCAGGTCGCCGTGGGCGAGGTTGACGATCCGCATCACGCCGAACGTCAGCGAGAGCCCGCAGGCGATCAGCGCGTACTGCCCGCCGAGCAGCAGGCCCTGGATGACCGCGTTGACCCAGGTCATGGCGCCGCCCTGGGCCGGCCCCCGGGCGGGCCGCCGCGCTGGTTGCCGTGCGCGGCCTCGCCGAAGTAGGCGGCGACCACCTCGTCCCTGGTCACGGCCGCGACCGGGGCGGCGAGCGCGACCCGCCCCTCGAGCAGGCACACCAGGTCGTCGCAGGCCGCCATGGCGCGCCCCAGGTCCTGCTCCACGATCACCAGCGTGGCGCCGACCTCGCGCAGCGCCCCGAGCGTCTGGTACAGCTCGCCGACCACCCGCGGCGCCAGCCCGAGGGAGATCTCGTCGAGCAGCAGCAGCGTGGGCGCCGCGGCGAGGGCGCGCGCTATCGCGACCGCCTGCTGCTCGCCGCCCGACAGGGTAGACGCGCGCTGCCTGCGCCGCCTGGCGATCATCGGGAACACGCCGTAGATGCGGTCGAGCGGCCAGTCCGCCGACGCCGCGGCGGCGGCGCCGACCAGGATGTTCTCCTCGACGGTCAGGCTGGGGAACAGCCTGCGGCCCTCGGGCACCAGGGCGATGCCGCGGGAGATCCTGCGGTGCGGCGGCGCCGCCGTGATGTCCTCGCCTTTGTAGCTGACGGCGCCTGCCGCGGCCGGCTGCGCGCCGGCGATCGCGCGCAGCAGCGTGGTCTTGCCCGCGCCGTTCGCGCCGACCAGGGCCGTCGCGCCGCCGCTCGGCACGGTCATGGATACGCCGAACAGCGCCTGGAAGTCGCCGTAGAACACATCGAGCCCGGTCACCTCGAGCAGCGGTGGCGGGCCGGCGCGGGCCTGGTTCACAGCACGCCCCCGCCGAGGTAGGCGGCGCGCACCTCGTCGCTGGCAAGCACGGCCGCGGGGACGCCGTCGGCGATCACCTCGCCGTCGGCCAGGCACACCAGCCGGGTGGCGACGGCGATCAGCACCCTGATCACGTGCTCCACCCACACGATCGTGGTGCCGCGCTCGTGCACCGCGCGGATGGTCTCGATCAGCTCGTCGGATTCCGGGTCGCTCAGCCCGCCCGCGATCTCGTCGAGCAGCAGCACCCGCGGCCGCATCGCCAGCGCCCTGGCCAGCTCGAGGCGCTTGCGGTCGAGCAGCCGCAGCGAGCCCGCCCGGGCGTTGGCGTGCCTGGCCATGCCGGCGAGCGTGAGCGCCTCGTACGCCGCGCCGTAGGCGTGCCGCCCCCGAAGCCCGGCCGCCCGCATGGCGCCGACCAGCGCGTTCTCGAATACGGTCAGGTCGCCGAGCGGCCTGGGCACCTGGAACGTGCGGCCGAGGCCCATCCGGGCACGCAGCGGCGGCGGTAGCCGGGTCACGTCCCTGCCCTGCAGCCGCACCCGGCCCGCGTCGCAGCGCCCGGTGCCGGTCAGCAGGTCGAGCAGGGTGGTCTTGCCCGCGCCGTTCGGGCCGACGACGCCGACCACCTCGCCGGCGGCGACCGCGAGCGAGACGGAGCTGAGCACGGACAGCGAGCCGTAGCTCTTCGCGACGTCGGTGACCTCGAGCGCGAGCGGGATCGGATCGCCGGGTCGACTCACAACTGAATGCTTACAGCAGCTGTAGTGAGCCCGCGACCGGTACCGCGGGCAGCAGCGAGTTGTTGATGACCACGAGCTGAGGGCTGCCAGAGACCAGCCGCCACTGCGCGATCAGCTCGGGAACCTGTGACACGTGCGGCACCGGGCCGCTGGTGAAGTCGTAGTCGCCGGTGATCGCCTGGCCCTTGAGGCTGCCGATCGCGCTGGCCACCGCGGCGCCGTCCTTCGGGTCGCCCGATGCCTTCAGCGCCGCGACGGCGATCTCGAAGACCGCGTAGTTGAACCCCATCGGCTGGGTCCACTCGTTCCCCGTGGCGGTCTTGTAGCTGGCAGCGAAGGCGGCCGCCGAGGTGCCGTCGAGCGAGGACTTGTAAGGGAACTGCGGCGACCACCACAGCGGCGACATCACGTTCTGCACGAGCGGGCCGAGCGCGCTCGCCGCGCTCGGGAACAGCAGCGCCTTCGAAATGGACGCGATCTTCGGCACGAAGCCGCTCTGGTGCGCCTGGCGCCAGAACGTGATGAAATCCGGCGGGATTGGCACCGCGTGCAGGATTTCCACGTTCGCGTTCTTGAACTTGGAGATGATCGGAGAGAAATCCGACAGCCCGTCGGTGTAGGCACCGGACGGCACGGCCTTCCAGCCGAGGCTGGCTATTTTCTTCTCCATGTACTTCTGGAATCCGGCGCCGTCCACGTCGTCCGGCCACAGGCCGCCGACCACGTGGTCGGTGGACGCGGTCTGCCAGATCGAGGCGAAGATGTCGGTCTCCTCCTGGGTGCCGAGGAAGTACATGTAGGAGTACTTGAACGTGTTCGCCGCGCCGCTGCTGTTGTAGTACCACTGCTCCCAGGGGCAGATGGTGAGCAGGCACGGCACGCCGGAGACCTCGGCCTGCGAGGAGACCGGGATGACCGTTTCCGGCGTGGCGGTGGCGATCAGGAAGTCCACGTTGTCCTGCTGGACGAGCTGCGACGCGACCGTCGCGGCCCGGGCCGAGGAGGACTGGCTGTCGGTCGAGACGATCTCGACCGAGTACTTCTTGCCGCCGATCGTCAGGCCCTTGGCGAGCGCGTTGCGGACCTGGCCGAGTACGTACCCGTTCGACTGGGTGAAGACGGACAGCTGGCCGGTCTCGGGGCTGACGAAGCCGATCTTTATCGTGCCACCCGAGCCGGTGCTCGTACCCGCCGAGCTTGTCGAGCCGGCCGACTTCAGGCCGGTGGAACAGCCGGCCAGGCCGGCCGCGGCCGTCGCGCCCACCGCGCCCGCCGCGCCGAGAAAGACACGTCTGCTGATAAGGTCGCCGCGGCGGCCCGGATTCGCCGAATCAGTCATTTGCTTTTCTCCGCAGGTGAGGTCCGGGCAAGCAAACGCCCATGTCGCGCCATTGTCGGCCCGGCCGGCCTGGGCGGTCTTGCACTACCGGGCACATCCCTTGACCTTCCGTGCATCCAACCGCAAGCTAGGACAACTACCGGAGGAGGTAGCAGGCGGAGGTAGCTAGCCATGCCCGATGTCGCACGCACGCTCGACCTGCCATCCGGGCAGCGTTTCGAATACTGGAAGCACGTCCTCACCAACACGTTCGTCCCGCTCGAGGTCTGGTGCCCGGGCGGCGACGACGACTTCAGCGGCCGCCTGCGCGGCTGCGAGCTCGGCGACCTGCGGTTCATCGAGGTCTGCGCCGAGGCGCACACGGCACGCAGGACATCCCGCCTGGTCAAGGCCGCGCCGGCCGGATGCTACAAGATCGGCCTGCAGCTGCGCGGCAGCTCGGTGCTGATCCAGGACGGCCGGGAGGCGACGCTGGCGCCCGGCGACTTCACCCTGTACGACACCGACCGCCCGTACACGCTCGCGTTCAGCGACCCGCACCGCATGCTGGTGCTCATCTTCCCCAGGGACATGCTCGGCCTGCCGCAGTCCAGGCTGGCCTCGCTGACCGCGACCAGGCTGCCCGGCGAGGCCGGCGGCATGGCCACGCTCATCGGCCCGTTCCTCAGCCAGGTCGCCGACCTGATGGACGACGTGGACAACCGCGACCCGTGGGTCGGCGTCCGGCTGGCGGGAAACGTGCTCGACCTGCTCGGCACCGTGCTGACCGAGCGGCTGGACTGCGCGCCGCCCGATCCCGACGCGGCGCACCGGGCGCTGATGCTGCAGATCACCGCGTTCGTGGAAGACCACCTGGGCGAGGCGGACCTCAGCCCGGCGACGATCGCCGCGGCCCATCACATCTCGCTGCGCCAGCTGCACAAGCTCTTCCACGCGGGCGGCACCACGGTGGCCGGGTACATCAGGCAGCGCCGACTGGAGCACTGCGGCCATGACCTGCGCGACCCGCGGTGCTCGGCCCGGCCGGTGGCCGCCGTCGGGGCCAGGTGGGGCTATCCCGACCCGGCCCACTTCAGCCGCCTGTTCAAGGCCAGCTACGGAATGGGCCCGCGCGACTACCGCGCCAGCCACGGGCTGTGAGTTCGCATTGAGGTTGTGGGCGGCGCCAACATGGCGGGTCAGAGCCTTGTGGGCTGCGACGACGTACCTTCCGGATCAAGCGGCGTGCGCTGGAATGCAAGACGCGCGGCCACCGGCGGCGTGAGCATAGCGGCATGTATCCCGAAGGGCTGCTGCGCGGCAAGGCCGCCATCATCACCGGCGGCGAGGGCAGCATCGGGCTGGCCACCGCGCGCGCCTTCGCCGCGGCCGGGGCGCGGGTCTGCCTGGTCGGCCTGGTGGAGGAGCAGCTGCGCGACGGCGCGGCCTCGCTCGGCGAGGGCGCTACCTGGGTGGTCGCGGACGTGACCGACTCGGTGGCCGTCAAGGCCGCCATCGCGGCGGCGGCCGAGGCGTTCGGCCGGCTGGACGTGGTGGTGAGCAACGCGGGCATCGCCGGGGTGATCGCCCCGGTGGCCGACTACCCGGAGGACGTCTTCGACCAGGTCCTCGCCGTGCACGTCCGCGGCTCGTTCCTCGTCTGCAAGCATTCGCTGCCCTACCTGACCGCGGGGGCGAGCATCGTCATCACCTCCAGCGTGGTGGGCCTCACCTCCGCTCAGGGAATCTGCGCCTACGCCACCGCCAAGCACGCGCTGGTCGGGCTGATGCGGACGCTGGCCAAGGAGATGGCGCCGCGCGGCATCCGGGTGAACACGATCCACCCCGGCCCGGTGGACAACGAGTTCCAGCACGGCATCGAGGAGTCCGCCACCGGCCTGGACCGCGACCGCGCGACCGCGGTCTTCGACCAGCTCATCCCGCTGGCCAGGCACGCGGCACCCGACGAGGTCGCCCGCGTGATGCTGTTCCTTGCCAGCGACCAGAGCTCGTTCGTCACCGGCGCCACCGTGGCCGTCGACGGCGGCATGTCGATCTGAGGGGCGACCGCGGCGCGGGTCGCCGGCTCAGGTCACCAGCTCAGGTCACCGGCTCGGATCACCGGCTCAGATCACCGGGGGGCGGCCCGCGAGGGTCATCCGCCAGGCGGTGCGCAGCGAGATCGCCCGGCGCCCGCCGGTCTCCGCGCGCCAGCCGTCGGCGAACCCGGCGAACCAGGGGCGCAGGTTGGCGGGCGAGCGCTCGCGGGCCATCGTCAGCGCCATCCAGTCGACCAGGTACACCGCCGCCAGCGGCCACGGCAGGTTACGCCTGGCCAGCAGCACCCGGTTCCGCCCGTCCCTGCGGCGGAAGGTGGCATGGCGCGCGTTCGGCAGCACATGGTGGCACATCCGGGCGGCGGCGTCGTATTCCAGCCGGTAGCCGCGGTCCATCAGCCGCCATGCCAGGTCGGTCTCCTCGTGCCCGTAGAAGAACATCCCCGGGTAGCCGCCCGCCGCCAGGTAGGCCGAGCGCCTGATCGCGCACGCGCCGCCGAGGAACGTCGTCACGACCGACGAGCGTTCTGGGTCGCCGGCCCGCAGCCGCGGCACGTGCCAGCGGGCGCCCGGCCCGCCGTCCGGATCGACGACGCGCATGGACAGCACGGCGAGCTCGGGGTCGGCCCCGAACCGGCCCGCCACGTATGCGGCGAGCCCGTGGTCGGGGTACCAGCCGTCGTCGTCGAGGAACAGCACCACGTCGCCGCCGCAGGCCTGCACGCCGGCGTTGCGCCCGGCCGCGACGCCGACGTTCTCCGGCAGCCTGACGACCTTCACGTCGGCGGGCAGGTCGGCCACGTCGGCGCCGTTGGCGACGACGACAAGCTCGACCGGCGCGCCGCGCTGCGCCAGCACGCTGTCGATGGCCCTATTGACCTCGGCGGGCCGGTCTCCCATGGTGAGGATCACGCACGACAGGTTCATCGCAGCCGCCTAGAGGCAAGGACGGCCACCAGGTGCGCGGCCGTCATGATCGCGGCCACCGCCAGCGCCGCCGCGTCGAGCACGCGGGTGGCGATCAGGTCGCCGCCGGCCGCGTCGGCGATCGCCGCGATCAGGATGAGGGCGGACAGCTCGGGCGCCTGGACGATGCGGTGCAGCCGCAGCGCCGCGGCCAGCCGCCTGGCCAGCGCCAGGCCCTGCGAGCGGGGCGCGAGCGCCGCATCGTCGTGCTGGCCGGCCAGGCCGGACGTGGCGCGTGCCACCGTGACGCCGTCGGTCTCCGCCTTGATCAGCGTGACGCAGACCGCCGCGGCGAGCCCGACGGTGACGTAGCCGCCGGCCAGCGTGAAGTGCCCCTGGGCGCGGACGCCGAGGCCGGCCAGCAGCACCGCCTCGGACAGGTAGTGCCCCATCCGGTCCAGGTACACCCCGGTCGCCGACTTCCGCCCGGTGAACCTGGCCAGCTCCCCGTCGGAGCAGTCGAACAGCAGGTAGAGCTGGATGAGCAGGAACACCCCGATCGCGGCGGCGAGCCCGGGCACCGCGGTCAGCACCCCGGCCGCGATCCCGGAGACGATGAACGCGACCGTGACCGCGTTCGGCGACCAGCCGAGCCTGGCGAACATCACGGTGGCGTACGGCGACAGCCGCCGCATGTAGAGCCTGCCCGCCCAGTGCTCGTCGTTGAGCCTGGCCAGCACCTGCGGCGGCTGCCCGGTGGCGCGCACCTCGGCCAGCGACGGCCTGGACATCACGTTTCTCCGACGGCGCCGGTGAAGTCCTCCACCTGCCGCGCGATCGCGCACTCGTCCAGGTCGAGCCGCTCCAGGATCGTGTAGCGGCCCGGCCTGGTGGCCGGCGCGTGCAGCACCGCCTTGGTGAACTCCGGGTTGGACAGGCCCAGGTCGGCCGGGGTGCGCGGCAGGTGGTGCCGGGCCAGGCAGTCCGACATGAGCCGGAACAGCCGGCCGTCTCCGCGCAGGTACGTGCAGAACAGCGCGCCCACCCCGGCCAGCTCGCCGTGCGTCCCCGCGCCGGGGAACAGCTGGTCGATGGCGTGCAGGATCTCGTGGTCGCCGCCGCTGCTCGGCCGGCTCGAGCCCGCGACCGACATCGCCATGCCGGACATCACGAGCGACTCGGCGAGCACGGTCAGGAACTCGTCGTCCCCGATGGAGCCGGGCTGGTGCAGCACCGCCTGCGCGGCGGTGCGCGCGAGCGTGACGGCGAGCCCGTCGACCGGCTCGCCGCGATCGGCGGCGGCAAGCTCCCAGTCCGCGATCGCGGACAGGTTGTTCACCACGTCCCCGATCCCGGCCCTGACCATCCGCGGCGGCCCGGAGCGCACCCGGTCCAGGTCGACCACCACCGCGACCGGCGGGACGACCCCGTAGGACCCCTTGCCCGACTCGTGCTCGAGCGAGCTTGTCGGCGAGGCGATGCCGTCGTGGGCCAGGTTCGTGGCCACCGCGACCATCGGGATCCCGGCCATGTGCGCGGCGAACTTGGTCACGTCGATGGTCCTGCCGCCGCCGATGCCCGCGACCGCCTCGTACGCGTCGGCGCGCAGCCGCTTGCCGAGCGCGATCGCGCCCTCGACGGTCCCGTCGGCCACCCGGAACGCCTCGGCCGCGTCGATGTCCAGCTCGGCCAGCACGCTCTCGCCCTGGCCCGGGCCGACGGCCACCGCGACCCTGCCCTCCAGCGCGATCCGCCGGTCGGCGAGCAGCGTGCCCAGGTCCGCGATGGCGCCGCCGCGCACGTCCACGACGAGCGGAGCGGCGAGCATCCGGGCCAGCAGCGGCATCGGCGGCGCTTTGTCCTTCCGGGACGATATGGCGCGCG